>JBFKLD010000010.1:0-13961 GCA_041630755.1 Thermoplasmatota archaeon | reverse complement strand
TGGTGGGTGACCGCGACCAAGTGAAGCTGAGCGTGTCCTCGTGCGGCTTGGCTGGACTTGGCCAGATCAAGGACGAGATCTTCGTCGAATCCATCGTCGGAGGCAACTACTTGTTCGAAGCCGAAGAGCGCGACCAGATCTTGCAAGTGGGCCCCGGCCGCATCGCGGCCTTCCCGTTCAGCGTCTACAACCGCGGCCTGGCCGGTGACACCTACGAGTTCACCGTCTTCGTCGAAGACTCTGACTTGCACGCCGAGCTCAGCAGCGAGCAGTTGGTGCGCGTGCCTGCGGGCTTCGCCCACCACGGCTTCCTGACCATCATCGCCCCCACCGACTTGGCGGACGGCGACGAGCTGCAGTACCAGATCCAGGTGCGCAGCGTCGAAGGCAACAACCAGCTCGAGACGCTCACCTTCGTGGCCCAGATCGACACCGACCTGGAATCCCCGGAGATGATCAGCCCCGCGGAGACCCTTCTGCAAGGCAAGGTCGGCTCGTTCAACGTGACCGCCATCCAACCCGGCGACTACGTGACGTTCACCATCGACCCCGAAGTCCTTCCGGAAGGCTACGAATTGGTCTGTGACCCCGTGAACCCTGGCCAGCCCACGGGCTGCCGCGCGCCGTTCAACGACCCCTTCCGCGACGGCCGCAGTGAAGAGGAGACCAACGGTGTCCGCGAAGCCACTGGCGGCTTCTTCATCAAGGTGCCCGAGAACGAACTGAGCACCAGCCGCATCGCGCTGCGGATCAAGGCCAACACGACCGGCGACTTCCCGGACGGCACCCTGTTCCAGTACGTAGATGCGGAGCTGAACCTGGCGACCGTGTACGGCATCGAGCTGGACACGCGCCCAGTGCGCGCCGCCGACGGCGGCAACGTGGGCACCGTGGCTCCGGGCCAAACCTACACGCATGAAGTGGCCATCAAGAACACGGGCCTGAGCCCGCAGACGGTGGACCTCTCCAGCAGCGCGCTGCCCCAAGGCTGGGACGTGGCCTTCAGCAAGCAGCGCAGCATCTTCGTCCGCCCGGGTGAAGAAGTGCGCGTGCAAGTCGTGATGGAAGCTCCGGAACAAGCCATCAGTGGCGCCGAAGCCGCCATCCGCATCTTCGCGACCGTGGCGGAAGATTCCACGAAGCAGGCAAGCTTGACGCTCATCACGCGCATCGGTCACTACCACGTGTCCGTGAACGCGGTGGATGAGACGCAGTTCATCGGTCCGCAGGAAGCCGCCACGTTCACCATCAACTTGGTGAACAACGGCACTGTCCGCGACACGATCGATACCGTGCTCACGCTGCCAACTGCGTACCGCAGCGCCATGTCTGTGGACTTCACCGGCGGCTCGTGCGACACCGTCATCCCCGCCAAGAGCGGCAGCAGCGACAGTGACGCCTGCCGTCAGATCGGATTGAAGCCCGGCGAAGCCGCGACGCTCATCGTCAAGGTCACCTACAGCGGCGCCGAGCCGCTGGCCGGCGGCACCATCGTGCCCGTGAGCGTGACCTCGAAGAGCATCCTCTCGCCGCGCGTGGATCCGAGCCTGTGCCCCAACAACGACATCACCAAGTGTGAAGACCGCAACGTCGGCATCGCCAGCGACACGGCCCGCATGGAATACGTGGGCTTTGCTGCTCGCGACATTGACGGCGACAAGATCAAGGAATACGCCATCGACCGGGACCGCGACCCCGCCACCGGCTTCGAAGAATTCCGCGAGGACATCCTCAACAACGCCGGCATCAAGAGCAAGACGCCCGACATGGCGCGCTTCCTCAGCGATGCGGCCCGCAAGGAGCTCACCGTCGTCGTGACGGACGAATCCGGCAGCCGCGAAGAGCTTCGCCTGCGCATCGACGGTGATGATGACGGCAAGATCGACTTCCTCATCGACACCACCAACGATGGCCTGCCCAACGTTTACTGGGACCCCGACCGCAATCACCACACCGTGATCGGCACCCAGCGCGACGTGACCCAAGACGGCGTTCCGGAGCTGTTCATCGACATCGATGGCGACGGCACCCTGGACGTGTACTACGACATGGCCCGTGGCGTCTTCGGCAAGCTCCTGAAGCGCTTCGTTGACGGCGATGAATTCGTGGACTACGTGGTGGACCTCAACGGCAACGGCAAGACCGATGACAACGAGCCCATCCTGTTCGGTGGCCCCGGCGCCATCGTCCGCAGCCTCATCAAGGCAGACGTGGACGGCGACGGCAACCTGGACGAAGTCTACGACATCGATGGCGACGGAAGCCCCGACTACTTCATCCCGTTCAACTCGAACAAGAAGTTCGCGATCACCATGCGTGACATGAACGGCGACGGAGTGGACGACTGGGTCTTCGATGCCGACGCCGATGGCAAGGAAGACAGCTACTACGACACCGTGAGTGGCAAGAGCCAGACCATTGACGCACGCAGCGACTTTGTGCGCAGCCTGAGCGAGTTCTGGTACATCCTGCTCATCTTCGGGCTCGTGCTGGTGCTGTTCCTGGTCCTGGTGGCCGTCACCCGGAGGTAAATCGATGCGGTTCCTTTGGGCAATCGCAGCCCTCGCCCTCCTCCTTCTGGTGCCCGGCGCGCTTGCGTCGGAGCCCAGCGTGACCAGTGCGGTCATCATCTACCCCGGCGAAGAGGACCAAGTCTTCATCGACACGCACGCCGGCCAGAGCTTCGAGCTTCTGGTGACCGTGGAGGATGATCTGGAAACGCGTGCCGTCACAGCCGAGTTCATCCACGACGACACGGGGGATTCGTTCCTGGTGCACTTCGCGCCGGTCCAGAATGCCAAGACCGTCGTGGCCAAGACGGCCGAGAAGGAGACCAGCGAATGGCGCATGAAGATCAAGGTGGACCGCCCCGACCTGACGACGGGCCTGTGGGACATCGTCATCCGTGCCTTCGACAACACGCAGGATCACACCGTCTACCCGGACCTGCAAGCGGGCGAAGAGATGGACCCGCTCAACGTGGCCGTCCAGAACGCAGTCGAGAACACCAAGATGGAGATTCCGGGCCGTGCCACTGCCACGGAGGGCGACCCCGACGTGACCTACGATCCGCGCGTCATGATGCGCGCGGGCGACCGTCTGCGGGCCAACGTCAGCATGGGCGCGAACCTTGTCCACAAGGTGACCTACCAGCTGCACTTCGGAAACGGCCTCTTCTCGGATGAGACCGTGGTCGGTTCCCCGTACAGCATCGGCAAGGAGATCTTGCAAGAAGGGAACCAGCAGGTGGTCTTCCGCGCCTACCCGCGCGACTTGGACCGCAAGGTGCTCACGGTGACGCTGCCCAACGTGACGTTCGACACGCGCGCGCCGACCATCGGGGCGACGCAGCTTCCCGCGGCCGTGTTCCAGGGTGTCACCTTCCCCATCTCGGTGCCGGTCTCCGATGCGACGGACCACACGGTGACGATGCGCTTCTTTGGATTGAGCCGTGGAACGCAAGTCGTCAACACCGACCTGGATGCCGGTGGCACGCTCACGCGCCTGCCGGGAAGCCTCGCTTACTTCGATGCGGACAACGACCGCAAGTTCAACCCCGGCGACGACATGTTCTGGGACGCAGACAATTCGCTGACCATCAACGATGGCGACATCTGGATCAGCAACCTCGGAGCCGGCACCGTCATCGATTTCGACAGCGGCGCACCCCTCGTCCGTGGTGGAGAGTTCAAGCTCCTCTACAGTGATTTGGATGGCAGCGGTGCGTACAGCGCCGGCGACTCGCTCATCCTCGACGACCCCGCAGGAACCGGACTTGGTGTCGGCAAGCGCAGCGCGATGGACATCGTGTTCAGCGGCCGCCAGCTTGGAACCATCGTTGGTTCTCTTGCCGCCGAAAAGGAGCTTCCCGCTGCCCCCCTGAACGGATTGTACGCCGAAAGCGGTGTCTGGACGGGTGCAGAATCCGTGTACCTCAGCAGCAACAACGTCATCGACCACCTCGACGTGCGTGTCGCCAATCCTGTGCTGGACCTGGTCCTGCGCACGGATGCCTCGGCGGGCGCCAGCGTGATCAGCCACAACGTGTTCCTGTTCGCGCTTGGCACCGTCGAGTACGAGATAGAGGCGCGCGACGCTGTCGGAAACCGCGCTGTCGTGCGCCGCACTCTTGAAGTTGTGGAGCCGACCACGCAAGTCAAGGTGGTGGATGTGGTCGTGCACAATGCCACCCCGCTGCCTGGCCACCGCGTGGACTTCACGGCGACGATCAACCAGACGGACGCGGTGACGGAGATGCCCATCAGCATCACCTTTGCTGCCGACGATGAGTCCTACTTCGACATCATCACCCTGCCCGCGGGCGAGGCCGAGCAAGTCAACCACACGCGGTTCCCGCGCCCAGGACGCCACGTCATGAACGTGAGCCTGGAAGCGGTGAGCGGGGCCACCATCCTGAACGGCAGCGTGCTTTGGAAGACCGTTGAATTCGAAGTCTTCCTTGGTGCGGTCGAATACGATGGCCAGACCTTCTGGATCCGTGCCAACGCGCGTGGGCTGCCGGGCAGTGCCGTGCTCAACCCGGGCGACAGCGAGGAGGTCTTCGACCTCAAGCCGCACCAGCTGGGCCTCATCACGGGCCAATCCTTCGAAGTGGATGGTGTGATGGTGATCTGGGACCCGACCCAGCGCAACGCAGATGGCGAGCCCATCACGCGCTTCGAGCCGAAGGAAGAAGAGGGGCCTGTCGAGGAAAGCCCGCTTCCGGTGGCTCTCGTTGTGGTGGGTCTGCTGGCCGCCGCTTGGCGCCGCCGGTGAACCCCCCCCCCCCCCCCTCTTCCATTCCCTCCTTTTGCCCACGCCCCGCTCCGGAGGCCTTTCGTAAGGGTGGCTGCTGGAGGTGCCCATGACGTACACGGGGCGCTTTCTAGGCGCCGCCGAGGACATCGGCCGCCTCGGGTTCATCTTGGAAGCCGAAGACCAGCGCTTCCTCTTCGATTACGGGATCGCTCCCGACAAGCCCCCGTTGTACCCGCTTGATGCGCCACCGGTGGACCAAGCCTTCCTGACGCATGCGCACCTGGACCACAGCGGCATGATCCCGTACCTGGTCGGGCGCCAAGAATGCAGCATCATCACCACCAAGCCGACGCGGCAAGTGTCGGAGCTGATGCACAAAGACAGCCTCAAGATCGCGCGCATGGAAGGCTTCCCGGAGCCGTTCCACGACAACGACATCGAGGCCGTCGAATCCATGTACGAACTGACGCCCTTTGGCCAGACCGTGCCCGTGGGCAACTTCGATGCCACGCTCCACAGTGCTGGCCACATCCCTGGTGCCGCCCAAGTGCAATTGACGGGCGGGGAGCGCGACGTCGTGTTCACGGGCGACTTGTACACGCGCCCGCAGCACCTCGTGGGTGCCGGCGAACCCGTGCCGTGCGACATCCTGTGCATGGAGACCACGTACGCTGGCCGTGAGCACCCCGACCGACGCGAGACCGAACGGGAGTTCATCGATTACTGCGACGACACCGCCCGCGACGGCGGAACGACGGTTGCGGCGGCCTTTGCCGTCGGCCGAGCACAAGAGTTGGCTCTTGTGCTTGCGGGGCAGGGGCTCAACGTCTGGATGGATGGCATGGCGCGCCGCGTCAGCCAGATCTTCAGCGAGAACCCCGAGTTCTTGGCCGACCCGCAAGCCTACCAGCGCGCGATGAAGGACGTCAAGATGATCTACAACCACCGCGGCCGCGACGTGGCCCTGCGGGAAGCGGACGTCATCATCACCACGAGTGGCATGCTCGACGGCGGCCCCATCCTCTACTACCTGGATCGCCTTCGAAACGACAAGCACAGCAGCTTGGCACTCACCGGCTACCAGGTGCGCGGCACCAACGGCCGGCGCCTCCTCGATGAAGGCAAGGTGGACTTCGACCCCCACCGTGCGCCCGGCAAGAAGGTCCACCAAGTCAATTGCCAAGTCGAGCACTTCGACTTCAGCGCCCACGCTGGCCACGAAGACTTGGTCCAATTCGCCAAGGCGACTGGGGCCGAGGACATCGTGCTGTTCCACGGCGACAACCGCGAAGAACTGGTGCCCGACTTGTCGGCGTTTGCCAACGTGCATCTGCCCGAGCGCGGCGTGCCGTTCGAGATCTGAATCTACGCGGGCGTCGCCGCGTACGCGTCCCACCCTTGCTGGAAAGCATGGTCGTCGTAGCAGCCGAGGGCCTCCACGCGGAAGCCTGCGTCTTCCAGCGTCGCCGTCACCCACGCCTCGTCGAGCAAGCGGAGCCGGTGCACTTCGCGGGCGTGCTGCGGCGTCCATGTGTCAATGGTGCGCACAAGCTCATCGCCTTCTTGCCGTGCCGTCGCCTCCACGCGCCAGCCCTTCCCTGTCGCTGCGGCGTGCGTGGGTTCTGGCGCCCGTCCGGGGGATGCGACGTCGAACAGGAAGATGCCTCCCGGACGCAACGCTTCGCGGATGCGCTTCCACGCACCGGGAACTGCCTCCAGGTCTTGATGGGCTGCGTAGCTCCAAACTTCGCCGATGGCGGTCGCTGCGTCACAGGGTGGCAATTCGACCTCTTGGGCGGCGCCCACTGCGTAGGTGCCAGGTCCTTGCCGCGCAAGATCGATCATCGAAGGGCTCACGTCGTAGCCGTGCACCGTCCAACCGGCATCCGCGGCCAGATGCGCGAGCGTTCCACCGCCACAGCCAAGGTCCACAAGCACTCCCGGAGGGCGGGTGCTCAGCTCCCGCCAGGCCGCACGCGCGACCTCTTGGAAGCCCATCGAATGGACACGTGCCAAGGGTTCTTGGTACATGTCAAGCCGCTGGAGGGATTTGAACCCTCGACCTGCTGATTACGAATCAGCTGCTCTACCAGCTAAGCCACAGCGGCGGGTGCTCCGCGCACTCCGCGGCTGCGGAGCAAGCGGTCGTTGGCGCCGTGCATGCACGGCGTCATCGGCGCAGAGGCGCCCACCCTGGCCCCCTACTTGAAGCGTTCGGGCCGATGCCGGTGCGAAACTCCAAGAGCGCACCCTCCCCTGGACCGGCGTGGCCAAGGTCAGCGTCGTCATCACGACGTACAACGAATCCAACCACATCCGCCACCTGCTCGATTCACTGAGCGGCCAGAACCTCCACGAAGTCATCCTCGTGGATGCAAAGAGCACGGACTCGACAGTCGAGATTGCCAAGTCGTACGCCGGCCGGCTGCCGCTGAAGATCCACGTGGAAGCCTGCAGCCGTGGTCGCGGCCGCAACATCGGTGCGCAGATGGCCACCGGCGACCTGCTTGCGTTCACCGACGGGGATTGCATCGTGAACCGCTTCTGGGCCCGCGAACTGGCCAAGGCATGGGCAGGGCGAAAGACGCGCGTCGTTGCCGGGCACACCATCACTTTGGGGTACTGGGCATTCACGCGGCTTCACCGGGTGGAGCTGCCGCACGAAGGGCAAGACACGACGTGGCCCAGCTGCAACCTGGCCTACCCGCGCGAACTGTTTCTCGGCCTCGGCGGATTTGACGAATCCTTCGTCACGGCCGAAGACATTGACCTCAACTTCCGGGCGATCGAAGCCGGGGCCAGCATCCTCCACGCGCCGGACGCCATCGTCTACGCCCACGCGCGCAACAGCGTCAAAGGCTTCGTCCGGCAAGCATTCTGGAACGGGTACGGCCGCAAGCAGCTCACGGCCAAGCACGGCGGCCTCTGGCACCAGTACAGCTTCGGCGACATGGTAAAGCTTCAAGGCCGCAGCATGTGGGGGGTCACCCGCATGGCGTGCGGAGCCTTCGGCTACATCAACGCCAAGCTCCGCGGAGGCAAGCACCCATGAAGATCACCATCCTGATCCCGACCCTGAACGAGGAAGAAGGCATCGGCCCGACCCTTTACAACGTGGACACCGAAGCGTTCCAGGAGCGCGGCTGGGAATGGGAATTCCTGATCATCGACGGCGACTCCAAGGACGACACGAAGAAGGAAGCCGAATCGTGCGGCGCCCGGGTGGTCATCGATTCGCGCAAGGGCTACGGCCGCGCCTACAAGACGGGCTTCCAGGAAGCCACCGGCGACATCATCGTGACCGGCGACGCGGATGGCACGTACCCCTTCAACCGCGCCCACGAATTCATCGAACACCTTCTCAAGAACAACTTGGACTTCGTGACCTGCAACCGGTACGCCAAGCTCCACGATGGCGCGATGAGCGGCAAGCACCGCCTCGGCAACTTTGTCCTGAGCGCCACCACGCGGGCACTGTTTGGCATGCGCCTCAAGGACAGCCAGAGCGGCATGTGGGTCATCCGCCGGGAAGCCCTTGACAAGATTCCGTACATGCGCTTGCCGGATGGCATGGCGTTCAGCCAAGAGATCAAGATCGAGGCCATGAAGCGCCGCGACATCCGGGCCGAAGAGATTCCGGCCGAGCTTCGCCCCCGCATCGGTGAGCCGGTCATCGAGTCCTGGCGCGACGGCTTCGGGAACTTGGGCGCATTGTGGAAGAAGCGCCTGCGCGGGCGCGTGGCCAAATAACCGCGCGGCCAACAATTGTTAAGGGGCCGATGCCCACTGGACGCGACATGCGTTTCCTGGTGGTCGCGCTCCTGGTTGCCACAACATTGGCCGGGTGTGTCGCCGAAGAGAGTCCTCAAGCAGCAAGTTTGCCCTTGGCGAAGCCCGACGAGGTTGGCCTCGAAGAGAGTGGGCAAGAGGAAGCCTCGCAGCCAAGCGAAGGCCAAGAATCCGGTGGCCAAGAGCCTGACGCGGCGCCCGGCGACGCCACCGTGGACCCCGCCACCATCCCCATCGAGGGGGGCACCATGCTCGCAACGGTCAACGCGGAGGCGCCGCTTGCCGCGTATTCCTTCACCTTCGACAACGATGCGGCGCATCCGATCTTGGATGGCTTCAGCACTGAGCGGATCTTCCTGAGCGTTGCGCCGGTGTTCGAAGACGCACCAGAGACCATGATCATCTCGCTTCACTCCCCCGATGGCATGCTCTTGGCTTCGCGCTGGTTCTACCCGGTCGAAGGCACCTTGCACTTGACTGCGGCCCTGCCGTCCTCCCTGGATGGCGACCCGGACTACGCGCCATTCACATGGGAACTCGTGGATGATCTGGAAGGCGACGAGATCGTCGTTGTCGTGGGGGCTGAGGGCCTCACGGGCCCCGCCGGTTTCCTTCTGCGCGTGGACGACGGGCTGGAGCTGTTCGATGACCCCCGCTCGACGGAATACCTGGAAGAGCAGGGGGTCTGGACGCCGCTGCCCATCGGCACGGGAACGGGCTACCAAGCCGGCCAACGCGTGGAAACGCATGTGGGCCTCTACGCGCCCGCCGGCGTGCTTGGCATCGCGTACCAGGCAGGCACGGCCACGCTCGAGGAGCGGACGGACACCTGGGTGCCCCCGCATGGCGGGTACCGCGATGCCACGGCCGCTGCCACGGGCGCCGGTGGCTGGAACTACGCGTACCTGAGCCACTACGCTGGGGAAGGTGCCGTAGACTGGGCGTACACGATCACTGCAGGGGGCGAGACCATGGAAGATGATGGCTTGCTCGTCTACCTCCAAGGCTACGGTGCGCTTGCGACGGGGATCGCCTTTGGCCTGCCGGTGGCGGTTGCCTACGGCGACGGGGACGGCGCAACCGTCGAACTGGACACCACAGGTGTCACCACCAACGACATCTACGTCCTGGTCGCCACGGCCATGGGCTACGATCAATCCTGGGACCAGCTCACCGGAACGCCCTCGTCCTCGTACGCGGGCAACTTCGAAGGCCTCATGGTGGACCCCGAGACGCGGTCCGTGACCGTTGGCGGCGCCATGATCACCCTCGCGTAGTCCAAGGCTCGGACGCCAATGCATCCAGGTCCACGCCCAGCGCGGCGCTCAAGGCGTCGTGCAGCCTGGCGATCTTCTTCCCCGCTTCCTCCAACCCCCTGGCTTCGTACTTGCCGACAACCTGGTCGAGGGTGAGGCGCTTGTCGCCGCTGAACAAGTTGTCTGCGTGGGCCACGATGCGCTCCTCCAGCGTCTGCGGCGTGTAATCCTTCACCGGCAAGCCCAGTTTGGCCGCCTCCGCGGCATCGATGCCGGCACCCGTGTGCCTCTCAACGATGCGCACGATGCGCGCATCCCATCCGGCCAGCATCTCGGCGCCAATGTGGGCGTGGTGGATGTCTTGGGTGACGCTTCGGCCGATGTCGTGCAGCAACGCTCCTTGGACGACGAGGTCGCGGTCCGCCTCCAATCCTGCGTGCAGGGCGCAATCGGCCATCGCAGCCGCCAGGCCCGCAACGCAGCGGCAGTGCCCGAGGACCCACGCGGGGGGTTCCGCCTCCAAGAGGCGGTCCCATGCCCTCATTCCAGGCCGGCCTCGAGGACCGCCTTGCGTGCTTCGAGCTGCTCGACGATCTCGCTGTTGTCCACGGGTTCCATGGGCTCACCGGTCACCGGGCACATGAATCCCACCTCCATGGCGTCTTCGAACATCATCCGGCGCGCGCCAGACTTGCCCGCGTAGAATTCGTGGTCGCGCTCGAACTGGAGCTGCTTGTTGATGTACTGCAGCTCGTCCCGCCAGCGGCGCACGAGGGTGTACTTGATCTCGTTGAGTGTGAGGCGCCAAACGAAGGTCTCCCAACCCTTGGCATCGGTGTCCTTCTCGTACTCGGCCACATGGGCTTCCATCAAGCGGTACAGGACCTTCCGGACTGCGCTGCCCTTCTGGTCTTCGTGGGCTTCCAGGATCTCGACGCCGCTGATGGGCTCGTGCTCGGCGATGTACATCGCCATGGCCATGCCGTCTTCTTCGACCTCGGCCAGGATGTATTCCTGGATCTCCGGGTCGTCGAGCGTCGGTTCCCAGGTTTCACCACGGATGTTCAATTTCCATCTCCTAGGGTGGAAGGAATCGAGCTTCGGGCTTAATGGTTGCCCGAAGGCTCAGGAGAAACCGGGGGGGTTTACCCGCCCTTGTGGACGATGTCCTTGCCGCGTGCGCTCGGGCGCACCTCGACGTCCCCACCCTCGAACACGTCGTCTTCCCAGGCCCCTTCGCGCAAGCGCTCGAGCGTGATGGCCAACGCAGCCACTTCCGAATGGGGCTGGTTGCCGACGGCGACGTTGAGGTCCGCCATGCCGTACAAGTCGCCGGGAACCTTCTCCGCGCCCACGACCAGCATGACGTCGTGGCCCATGACTTCGGGCAGGCAATCGCGCAGCTGCTGGCCGTACATGGTCAAGTGGACCACCTTGCCACCCTTGGCTTGGAATTCCTTGATGGGGCCGCGCCAGCCGGTGCCCGTCTCAATGGTGAATGTGCCGCCAAAGCGTGCAGCCACGTCGCTCACGGACTTCTGCACGTCGCGATCCTCTTCGGCGATGCGCACCCGTGTGGCGCCCATGGCGCGCGCCGTCAGGCACACGTGCGTCGTGATGCGCTTGTCGCGCTGCGGCCGGTGCCCCAAGCGAAGAACCTCAATCATCGTCGCTCCGCAGGCGCACGTCGACGCTCAGACGGTCTCCGTCCACGCAGGGCACTTCCTCGCGCAGGCACACCGGCGCGATCAGCTCCAAGGTGGTCGTGTAATGGCTGCGGTGGGGCAGAATGGCGGCGCACTCTTGCTCCCCGAGCATGGCCGGGTGGCAGGTGACGCCGCCAAACGTGCGCCCTTCGGCGTGGAATCCTTCGATCACGTGGACGGGGTGGCGTCGCAGGAACCGCAGCTTGTTGGCTTCGGCGCCGGTCAATTCGAGGTTCAGTGTCCCAGGGTAGGGGGTCCAGCCGAGGTTGGTCTCGAATTGGTCCTGGTAGCCGCGGCGGCTCAGATAGTACCGGCCTTCGCCAAGCCCCGTGCGCACATCGCCTTGGATGGTGATGGTGGCTTGGCGCTCGAACAGCTGGCGGTAGAGCATGTGCTCGGCCTCGAGGATGCCCCGGCCGGATTCCGTGACGCGGATGCGCTGCTTGCGCACGCCCATCTCGCGCTGGATCAGTCCATGGTCGGCCAGTTCGATCAGCCGGCGGCTGGCGGTCTGCTGGCTCACGTCGAGCAGGCTGGAAAGGTCGCCGCTTGCGAGTTCCACGGGTCCGTCGAGGCCGCCAAGAAGCGCCAATTGCTTCAGAGCCTCCACGTCAGCCGGCCGCGCCACGGACCCGCCGAGACGGACGCCCTACTTGGGCGCTTTGCCGCGCAGGGCGCCCAGAAGCTGGGAAACCAGCTCCTGTTCAGGCCCTTTCATGGTCCTTGCAAGGCGTTCGACGATCAGTTCCGGAGTGCTGCGGGCGAAGTGCCCCATGCGGGGTGCGCGGTCCACGATGAGCTGATTGTCCTCTCCCAGTCCGCGGGCCTCGATGCCGTCCACGCGCACGGCGCCGTCCGGAACGCGTTCCAGGACTTGGTGGGCCATGTGGCTGACGATGACGGCCAAGCTTTCGGTTTGCAAAAGCCGTTCCACGAAGAACGCCAAGATCTTGCCCGCCGCTTCCGGCTCGGTCACGGCCTCCACTTCGTCCACAAGGACCAGGCGGGCCGGGCCGGCGGTTGCCAGGGGCAGGAATCCGCGAAGGAACGTCTCGAACGCACCTGCGTCAAGGCCCCGCCGCGGGGTGACGAGGCGCAACTCCTCGACCCACGGCACGGTGGCATGGCCGACGACACCGAGGCCGAAGCGGGCCATGGTGGCCAGTTGGGCCAGGTGCTCCAGCAGTGTCGACTTGCCACCAGAGTTGGCTCCCGTGAGCATGGCGACGCGGGGGCTCTCAAGCCGGTAATGGATGCGCTGGGCCTGGCCGCGCGCCAGGTCGAGGTGCACGCTGTCGCGGATGTCAAAGCCGGCCCCGAATGTGGCCGGCCGCAGCCCGTGCTCGAGGGCGAATCGCCCAAGAGCGTACGTCGCATCGAATTCTTGCCACGATGCCAGTTCGGCTTCGAGGCCTTTGCGTGCCGCGGCGATGCGGCGCGCAGCGGTCTGGCGCGCATGGAACGCGTCCGTGATGCCACGGCCTTGCACGTCGCGCTCCGCGCGGGCCACTTCGTCCTCGTCCACCGTGATCGGGGGGCCGGGAAGGAAGGCTGCCACGTCCATCCCGATGGCGTCGCGGAGCATGGAGCGGCCTTGCTGGATGACCTCCTCCATGGCCTCTTGGAGGGCCCGTGGGGGCCGGTTCTGGAGCGCCGCGAGGATGTCGTCGCCGCGCAATTCGAGGGAGGAGAGGCGCACGCGCAGATCCTCGTCCAATTCTGGAAGCAGGGCTTCTGCTTCGTGCTGGATGTCCACGGCGGGCGCGCGCAGCGGCGGCACCTCGAGTGCTGCCAGGATGTCAGGGGCCACCGATCGGCGACCCGTGGCCTCGGCGAGGGCGGCAAGGGCCTCGAGAGTGGGGCGGTGGGATTGCGCCCACGCGATGGTGGCGTCGGGGATGATCTCGTCGAAGGTCGCATCGCAGCCGAGCTCGACGACGTGGTCGAGTCCATCGAGGTCGAATCCCTCGTCGGTGATGACAACGACCAGATCGTGCTCTTCGGCGCGGCGCAACCCTTCTAGGCTGCTGGCTTCGCACCAGCTGGGAACGCCCCAGGTGTGAAGCTTGTCGAGGATGGCTGCGTTCTCCGCGACGACCATGCGGCCCGGGTCGTAGGCCGGCCGGACGCGGTCAAAGGGCCGCAGCTTGCGCAGGTTGCTGCGGATCAACTCATGGTCGAGGGCGGCGGCTTGGTTCTTTGCCGCTTGGACGTCCTCCATGGCCGCGGCGGCGCTTTCGGGGTTTGGGTGAGCGTGAAGCAGCCGCAGCCTGTCGCGGCCTTGCGGGGTGCTGGCGTACCGGAGCAGGCGTTCGTGCACTTTCTCCCAGACACGCCGGGCATCGGGGTCCCCAAGAAACGCGTCGTCGGGTGGCAGCCCGCGGGCTTGGCGCACCAGGGCCACGGCGCGCTTCGGGCTGAGCCCCTCCACGCGCGCCAGAGCCGCCAAGTC
>JBFKLD010000009.1:0-14074 GCA_041630755.1 Thermoplasmatota archaeon | reverse complement strand
AGCCTCAAAGCCGCGCGCAATGCCGGCACCCACGGCATCCTCGTCGCCGTCAATGTCAGCTGCCGCCAATTCAACGTCTGGGGCGGCGCCAACATCACGACCATCGGGCAGGAGATCTTGCAGGAAACCTTGGACGACTTCGAAGCCAAAGGCATCCGCGTCGTGTACGGAGACACGGACGGCATCTACCTCGGCTGCAGCAAGTCGGCAGGCAACTTGCCGCACTTTGCCAAGGCCCTCGGCGTCGCAGACGCTCCCGCCGAGGACGCATGGATCACGATGCCCGACGACGCCATCGAGGCCGTGGACAACGCGAACAAGAAGTGGCGTGACAAGCTCAACTATCCTGGCTTTGAGCTGGAAGCCGAGCAAAGCGACGCCATGGTGTTCGTCGTGCACAAGAACTACCTCAAGTTCAGCACGAAGGACGGCAAATTCGTGATGGACACCAAGGGCAACAACTTCAAGGGCAGCGACAAGGCCCCCCTTGCGCGGCATCTGCTGCAAGACATCATGGCGCGCGCCATGGCCGAAGTCTCCGCGTGGACCGAGGAGGACGATGCCCGGGAGCGCATGAAGACGGCCATCAAGCGCGCCACCAAGGACGTCATGGCCACGGTCAAGGTCAGCGAGACGCCGTGGGAGGACATCGTGCTGCGCCAAGCGGTGCAGCCCATCCGCACCTACAAGCCCAATCCCGATGGTTCGATGAGCAACTTTGCGGTGCGCACTGCGGCGATGGAGCAAGTGCTTGGAGAGCCGATCACGTCGAGTCAGAAGTTCCAATTCGTGGTGTGCAAGGACCCGCTGCCGCTCTACCGCGACCCGACGGCGCAGGCGGAAGCCAAGGACCGCCTCGCGCGCCAGGGCTTCCAATTGGCCGTCAAGAAGCCGCGCAAGAGTGGCATCAAGCCCATTGAGTACATGTGGCCGGTGGACAAGGTCGAGCCGCACATGGTGGATTGGCAGTGGTACCGAGACATGGTCGAAAATTACGTCAAAGGTGCCTTCGGCTTCGACACGTTGGAGCTGGCCACCCAGCGCGACTTGAGCAGCTGGTTCTAGCGCTCGAGCGCGGGCAGGCCCGTCATCAGCACGAAGACGCCCAGCAGCGGCGCAAGGGCGCCCCAGGTCCAGGTCCAGCTGGTTCCTTGCAGCGACCACGCGACGGCAAAGGCGGCGATGCCCCAAGCCACGCCGATGACGGCCACGGCGATGGCGGCCTTCTGGCGCACGTCGCCTTCCAGAAGCGGCCGATGGAACCAAAGGGTCCCAAGCAGCGCCGCAGCACCCACGTACGGCATCCAGACGGGCCACCAGCCACCCGCCACGTACAGCAAGCCCGCCTGCGTCGTGGCGTCGCCGAGGCTTGCGCGCGCCCAGGGCAGACCAAGAGCCGAGAGGCACAGCGCGGCGGATGCCAAGACTACCCAGCGCCCTTTGGGCTGCACGCGCAGGGCGCTCTTCTTCCACCACATGGCGGCAAGCAGGATGGGAAGCGCTGCGCCGATGAGGATCTCGAGAAGCGGCACGGAGGAGCGGATGGGCGGGCAGGGGGCCACGTCCAGGCGCGCGCACCACGGATTGTCATGGTCCACGTAGAACTCCGATGTGGCCATGCGCAGGATGCGGTCTCCGTGGATGATCCAGATGCTGCCTTCGGCCAAGACCATGGATGCGCCTTCGGTGCGCGGGATCGGCGGCTGCAATTCTTCGATGCGCATGTTTGCCGGGTTGTACCGGACGATGTGGTCGTGTCCCTCGATGAAAATGTAGGCGTGCAGGCCGTCGTAGATGGCGTGCGCAGGCCCGGGCGCCGGCAAGCGCACGTCCAGACGCTCCATGGTCTGGTGGACCGGGTCGTAGCGGGCCATGCGGTCGTGGCCGCGCTCCTCGTCCAGGCGGATGCCTCCCAGGATGGTGACTTGGTGGCCGTCCCAGAACGCCCCTGCCTCGGCGATGGGCCACGGCAGGCTCACATTCATCGGCTCAACGAACCACGGCGCGACATGCCGCAGGCCCGTGCAGGGGTTGCATGGGTCGCCACCCCAGAGGGTGCTGTGATTGCCCATCCAGACCGGCGCCACGTGCGTGCGGTTGTCGGGGATGCGCGCCGGGGTGGGGTACGCCTGGCCTTCCAGCCCATCGTAGAAGATGACTGGCGCTGCGTGGGTTCCGTTGGTGCCGCCAAACAGATCGAATCCGCGGCCATTGAAGACGGCGCGCGCACCGGTCAGGTTGTCTGGCAGCACGCCGTGGCGCGTGATGGTTCCATCCAGATCGAGGCGCAGGACCTGATCCGTCGGCCCGTCGGTGGTGCCCCCCATCACGTAGATCGCATGCCCGTCGTACCCAACTGCCGCGTCGGCCACGGGCTCAGGAAGCGGCATGGGCAAGGTTTCCCAAGCCTGCACGGGGGCGACGAGCAAGACCAGGAACAACCAGCGCATGGAGCCCGCGAGGCACGGCAGGGAAAAAAGGGGAACACCCAAGGCGGACCTTTGGCTGGCGGCACGCATGCCGTGGCTGATGAAGTCGGAGCCGGACGTGTACAGCATCGAAGATCTGGAGCGCGACGGCAAGACCCACTGGGACGGCATCCGCAATTACCAGGCCCGCAACTTCATGCGCGACGCCATGGAGGTGGGCGACATGGTGCTGTTCTACCACTCGAATGCGAAGCCCCCGGGCGTGGCGGGTCTGGCGCGCGTGTGCAGCGAGCCGTACGCGGACCCGACGCAATTTGACCCGTCGAGCAAGTACTTCGACGACAAGAGCACGCCCGAGAACCCGCGCTGGATCTTGGTGGACATCGAGCACGTGGAAACATTCAGCCACTTGGTGAGCCTCGACGCGCTCAAGGCCGAGCACCAGCTGGATGACATGCTGGTCGTGCAGCGTGGTCAACGCCTCAGCGTCCAACCGGTGAGCGACGACCACTATGAGCTGGTCGTCGCGATGGCGTCCTAGTGCCAGGAGGACCAGGCGATGCTGATGGCGTCGCCGTTCTGGCCGCACGCACTCTCACCAGGGGAGATGCGCAGGAATTTCGCATTGCCAGGCTCAACAGTGGTGCCCCAGCTTCCGATGGGAAGCCCGTAGAACACAGCTAGCTGACGCCATTCTTGGCCGTCGTCGGATCCAAGCACTTCGACAAACAGCTCACTGGCGATGCCGTGGGGGCATGCGACGCGCGGCACCGGGATCAGGCCTGTGCGCCAGCTCAGCTTGACTTGTTCAGGGAATTCGCCGTAGTAGGTGTGTGCGAAGTTGTCAACGTTGCATTCTCCTGCGGTCCCTTCCTCATCTTCCAAGCAGGCGCCGGCCGGCTGCACGGACGCCGTGGGCGCGACGTCTAGCGCCATGCCGACGTGGTCCACGAAGCCGTCCAGGGCACGCACGCGAAGGATGGCTGCTTCGCCAGCGGCCTCGAACGTGGTCATCTGCTTTTCCGAGGTTTCTCCAGCATCCAGGGTGACCCAGCTGGCGCCATCGAGGCTGCCTTCCACGACGTACCGGCCGCTGACTTCTACTTCGCCTGAGGCGTGCACCACGCCAGTGTAGGGCAGGGCAAAGGTCTGCTGCCGGTACCATCCCCAGCATCCACCTTCGGTGGCGCCTTCCATGCTGCTGATCTCTTCGTTGCATCCGCCGATGAAGTGGTCAAGCTCGGGGATCACTTCCACGTCGTCGGTGCTCGGAGATGTCAGGCAGCCGGCAAGCAGGATGGCCACGGCAAGGAAGGCAACACGCATTGCGGCGCAAACAACCTGCGCGTTCTTGATTCTATGGGCACACCCGTTAGCCCAGCATGCCGCGGTAGATGCGCCAGTTGAGTGTTGCCAGCGCCGCGCCGACAAGCGCGCCAAATCCAAGACCGATAGCAAGGTTGGGCAACGCGTCGGCCCACCCGTCGAACATGAGGCTGCGCAGGCCCTGGATCATGTAGTCGATCGGGTTGAACAAGACCGCCGTGCCAAGCCAATCGGGCAGGAGCTCCTGGGGCATGTACGCAGTGCTCAGAAAGAGCAAGATGAAGAAGAGCGGGAACGCGCTCTGGGTCGCCTGGTCGCTGCGCGTCTTCATCGCCAAGGCCATCGCAAAGAGGCCGGAGACCATGGTGCTGAAGATGACGGCCGCCAGCACCATGACGACGGCGCCGAGGAAGCCCGTGGCGGTGCGTGCGCCGAGGCCTGGCAGCAGCGCGATGAGGAAGATGAGGGTGGCTTGGCCGGTGACGCGCGTCATCTCGGCAAGCAAGCGGGCAGCGATGACGGAGGCGGGGCTTGCGGGCGTGGTGCGAAGCTTGTCAAAGTAGCCTGTGCGCAGGTCCACGATGAACGCGGCGCTGCTGTTGGCCATGCCAAGAAACGCGGTGAGCAAGATGATGGCGGGCAGGATGTAGGTGTAGTAATTGAGGCCGTGGTACGGGTGTCCGGGAAGCTCCGTCGTTGCGCTGAAGATGCTGCCAAAAAGCAGCAGCTGGATGACGGGCATCATGATGCCAAAGACCAGCACGGTGGGGATGCGCGGAAATTGCCGCAAGTTGCGCAAGTAGAGCGTGATGAACGTCATGCGTGCACCTCCAAGTGGGCGCCCGTGTAGCGCACGAACACATCGTCGAGCGTCGGCGTCTTGACGCGTGTGCTTGCGACACTTGCGCCGATGTTGGCGACGCGCTGGAGAACCGGCAGGAGACTTTCTGCGCCGTCGCGCACGCGCACTTCGAGCGTATCTCCGTAGACGCGCGCACCGCGCCCGAAGCGTTGCTCGAGGCTGCGCGCGGCATCCAGATCAAGCGCATGCTGAAGGCGCACATGGATGGTGTCGGCGCCGACCGACCGCTTGAGGCGCCCGGGCGTGTCGATGGCGGCCACGCGCCCGTCGTTCATGATGGCCAACCGGTCACAAAGCGCATCGGCTTCCTCCATGTAGTGGGTGCTCATGAACACGGTGATGCCATCGCGGTTGAGCTTCTGCAAGACCGCCCACAGGTCTGCACGGCTGGTTGGGTCGAGGCCCGTGCTGGGCTCGTCGAGGAACAAGACTTCGGGTTCGTGGACGAGGCTCACGGCCAGATCCAGGCGACGCTGCATGCCGCCGCTGAAGCGCGTGACGCGGCGGTCGGCGTGTTCGGCGAGATGGAACGTTTCGAGAAGCTCGTCGGCACGCTGGCGGGCCTGGCGGCGGCTCAACCCGTAGAGGCGGCCGTGCATCCGAAGCATCTCGTCGGCCGTGGCCAGGTCATCCATGCCTACTTCTTGCATGGCAAACCCGATGCGCTGGCGCACCTTGTGCGGGTGCTTGGCGACATCGATGCCCAGCACGTGCGCTTTGCCGCGCGTGGCATGGTGCAGTGTGCCGAGGATGCGCATGGTCGTCGTCTTGCCCGCGCCGTTGGGCCCCAGGAGGCCGAAGATCTCGCCTTCCTCGACTTGGAAGGAGAGGTCGCGCACTGCGTGGGTGCCGTCCTTGTACGTCTTGCATAGCCCCTGGACGTCGATGACCGCCACGGGCCCTGCGACAGGCGCACCCTTGATGAAGGCACCCAACCGCCCGATTGCCTGCCGTCCTATGACGGGATAGGGGCTTTGTTGGAGATGGTGGTCAACCACCCATGGACGTGCGTGCCCAATTCCCGATCTTGCAGCGCCAGGTGCCCACCATGGATGGCCCCAAGCCCCTGACGTTCTTCGACCACGGCGCCAGCACGCACGCCCCGCAGCCGGTCCTCGACGCCGTCATGAACCTGATGACGCAAAGCTACGCCAACGTCCACCGCGGCAACCACCGCCTCAGCATGGAAGCCAGCGACCTGTTCGACGCTGCCCCGGAAACGTTCGCGCGCTTCATCGGGGCTGACCTGGACACCGGATGCTTCGTCATGACGCCCAACACCACGGGAGCCCTCGACCTGGCCGCCCACGTCATGCGCGACGTCCCCGGCGCCACGCTCACCTCCCGCATGGAGCACCACAGCAACGACTTGCCCCACCGCCGTGCCGGTGACGTCGTGTACGCGGACGTGGACCCAGACGGCCGCTTGATCTTGGAAGACGTCGAGACGCAGCTGGAAGCGCACAACGTCAAACTGCTTGCCATCACGGGCGCCAGCAACGTCACCGGGTACACACCCCCCATCCACAAGCTCGCCCGCATGGCCCACGACGCGGGCGCCAAGATCCTCGTCGACGCGGCACAGCTCTATGCCCACGTGCCCATTGACGTGAAGGCCGACGACCACCCCGAGCACATCGATTTCCTTGCCGCAGCCGGGCACAAATCCTACGCGCCCTTCGGTTCCGCGTTCCTTTACGGCCCACGCGAAGAATTCGACGCCTGCGCCCCCTACATGCCCGGCGGCGGAACCGTCGACTGGGTCACCGACGAGGGCGCCTTGTACACGCACGCGCCCGACCGGCACATGGGCGGCACCCCCAACATCGCCGGCACCGTCGCCTTCGCGGCGGCCACCAGATTCCTGCAGGACGTGGGCATGGACAACGTGCGCAAACACGAAGTCGACTTGATGCGCTACGCCAGCAAGCGCTTCGCCGAGACCGACGCCCAGCTCATCGGCCCGCAGGACCCGCAAGAGAAGGTGGGCGTCTTCACGTTCGCCGTGCCCGGCCTGCGCCATGAAGTGCTGTCGGCTGCACTTGACCACGAATTTGGAGTCGCCACCCGCAACGGCTGCTTCTGCGCACATCCGTTGCTGCACCGCCTGCTTGGCATCGACAACGTCGACGAATACACCAAGCGCCTCAACGCGGGCGAACCGATCGACCTCCCCGGTGCGGTGCGCGCCGCCATTGGCATCTACAACGACACCCAAGACATTGACCGGTTGATCGACGGCGTGCACACCCTCTCGACCGCCGGGCCCCGGGCGCGCTACGTGATTGGTGGCCACGGCGAATGCCGCCCCGAAGCCGACGGCGAGGCGCCTGAAGCCCGCGAGATGGCGCACACGCAAGTCAGCAGTTCGTGACGAAACCATCTCCAGGCGGCTATTGAAATAATAGGAATCCGCTGCGCGGATGATGGACATGACAGATGTGGCCGGCATCGGAGCCACCAAGGCCGCGAAGCTTGCAGACATCGGCGTCACCACCGTCCCAGAACTGGCAGCCCTGGATCTTCGCAGGGTGCCCACTATCGGCATCAGCAACGAAGTGCTCAAGAAAGCCAAAGCCGACGCGCGCAAGAAGTGCCATGCCGCCGGCATCGCCTACGCGAAGGCACCCTACGCACATGGCAAGGCGCGCAACGGCTCCAGCGCGCAACGCACGCCCGAGGCAGCCAAGCCCGCACCCAAGACCGCGGGGCCCCGCACCGCAGAGAGTTCCTCCGCCCGCAAGGGGTTCTTCGCCCGCCTTTTGAAGCGTTAGCGAAGGCATCATATCCCTTGCCGGCTCGGACCCAGCGTGGTTGTAGTCACCTTCCAGGGCGAACCCGGCGCGTACAGCGAAGAGGCCCTCTTGCGGTACTTCAAAGAGCGCGGCATGCGCGGCACCGAGGCGCACCCCTGCCGCACGTTCGACGAAGCCATCCGCATGGTGGAGCAGGGCGACGCGCACTACGCGTTCCTGCCCATTGAGAACACCCTCGAAGGCACGGTGGACGAAGCCGTGGACGTCATCCTCGGCGGGGACCTGTTCATCACGGGCGAGATGCGCTTCAAGATCAACCACTGCCTCATCGGCCACAAAGGCGCCACGGTGGACAGCGTGAAGCAAGTCTTCAGCCACCCCTACGCCATCCGCCAAAGCCGGGATTTCATCCGCGCCCACGGACTTGAGCCTGTGCCCGCCAACGACACGGCCGGCGCGGTGCGCGAAGTCAAGGAGCGCGGCAACATCCTCGAAGGTGCCATTGCTTCCGCCAAGGCGGCAGAAGTCTACGGCATGGAGATCTTGCAGCGCGGCATCCAGAGCCGCGAGCACAACTACACGCGCTTTGTGGCGCTCAGTCCCACGGAGTACAAGGCCAAGAAGGGCTCCAAGGAAGACTTCCTCACCAGCATCGTCTTCGGATGCCGCCACACCCCGGGCAGCTTGCACGACGTGCTGGGCGTCTTTGCCAGCCGCGACATCAACCTCACGAAGCTGGAAAGCCGGCCGCGACCGGACCGCCCGTGGACGTACAGCTTCCTGGTGGACTTCAAGGGCCACCGCGAAGACAAGGATGTCAGCGAGGCCCTGAGCGAACTGATCCACAAGACGAGCCACCTCCAAGTGCTCGGTTCGTACCCCACTTGGGACTCCGTCAAGAGCTGAGGCTGGCAACCCACAAGTGCGCCGTCACGGCGGCAAGCACCAGGGCCACGCCACCGAGCTGGATCCACGAGAAGTGCGCATCCAGCACCAGCGCCGCAAACACGAGCGTGCTGGCCAGCTCCAGGCCGACAAGCAGGTTCACCTTGCTTGCGGGCGCCCTCTGGAGGCTTGCCTGGTACAACCCCAGGGCGACAATGGTGGGAACCACGGCTTGGACCACGGTCCAGACCCACGTCTCGCGTGTCCACTGCCGCGGCGCCACCATCGGCTCGAACATGAGCGCAAGGACCGTGAAGACGACGGCGCCCAAGATCAAAGCAGCCAACAGCAAGTTCCGCCAATCGACGTGGCTTGCATGGCGGCGCAGCTGGACCGCGTACACACCCCACGTGGCGCCGCTTGCGATGGCGAGGACCATGCCCCACGCATCCGGCGGCACAGCGCCACCGCCGGTCAGGGCGACCCACCCGCCGCCAAGCAGGACCAGAGCTGCAGGGAAGAACGTCTTGCCAAGAGGCTCACGCAGAAGCCACCACGCGAACAGCCCGGTCCACAATGGACTGGTGTAGAAGCCCAACGTGGTGAAGGCTGCCGGAATGCGGGTCTGCGCGTACCCGAAGAGCGTGAAGCTCACAACCCCTCCCCACACGAGGGCGAAAAGGATGCGCTTGTCTCCAAGGAGTCCGATGGCGGCCCGGAAGCGGCGGGGCCAGAGAGCCAAGACGATGGCCCCCGCCAGGAGGGCCCGCAAAGCCTGCATCCACAGCGGCGTGATCTGGCGCAGCAAGATCTCGTTGCCCGGACTCAGGAGCCCCCAGGCCGTGAAGGCTCCCGCTGCCAGCCACAAGCCGCGCACAACCAAACCAGGCTGGGCGCCAAGAAAAGCCTCCCTGCGAATCCTGAAGAGGTCTCCGAGCCATCAGGACGGCATGACCCACGTTGCCGTGGTGCTTGCGGGTTGCGGGCACCGAGATGGAAGCGAGATCCAGGAAACCGTGTGCACGCTGCTTGCCCTCGAAGAGGCCGGGGCGACGTGGATGGCGTTTGCGCCGGATGCCGCGCAAGCCGATGTGATCGACCACCGCACGGGAGAACCCATGGACGAAACGCGCAATGTCCTGACCGAATCGGCGCGCCTTGTGCGGGGCAACATCGAACCGCTTTCGGCCTTTGATGCGACGAAGTTCGATGCCATCGTGTTCCCCGGCGGATTTGGCGCAGCCAAGAACCTGAGCAGCTTCGCAAGTGCCGGCAACGATGCCGTGGTGCGCGACGATGTCAAGGCCGCGGTGGCAGCGATGCAGGAGGCCGGCAAGCCCGTGGGGCTCATCTGTGTCACTCCCGCCGCCGTCGGAGCCCAGCTCATGCACAACGTTCAGCTCACCGTCGGCGGCCCAAGCGACACGGCAGACCTCGTCTCCGCGAGCGGCAACACCCACGTCGTGTGCCCGGTCGATGATGCGGTCGTGGACGAAGCCAACAGGGTCGCCTCGACGCCGGCCTACATGCATGACGCCAGCGTTCTCGGGGTGCGCCAAGGCATTGCCAAGTGCGTCGCCGCGGTGCTGCGGATGGCTGCCGGTTGACGCGGGTTCAAAACAACAAAACCATCGCTGAGCCCATGGAGGCCACCTTCCGACCGGAGGGGTTGACGGCGGACGAAGCGTCAAGCAAAGGCCAGAACGTGCTGCCCTCACGGAAGGCGCCGTCGCTGCTGGCGATGCTGGCACGGCAATTTGTCAGCCCCCTCATCTACATCCTTGTGGCGGCCGGAGCGTTCTCGGCGGCCATCGGCGAATGGGTGGATGCGGGGTTCATCGGCCTCGTCCTGCTGCTCAACGCCCTCATCGGCGGCATCCAGGAGTGGCGCGCCGAGCGCGGGGCGCAGGCGTTGCGGCGGATGCTTCAGATCAAAGCCACGGTGGTGCGCGATGGGCGTCCGCACACCATTGACGCCGCAGACATCGTGCTCGGCGACACGGTTCTGCTTGAGCCAGGACAGGCCGTTCCCGCCGACGTGGCGCTCGCGCAAGCGCCGGCACTGGAGTTGGACGAATCTACGCTCACCGGGGAATCCCTGCCCGTGGCGCGGGCCGCCGGCGGCATGGCCTACGCAGGCACGCACGTGGTGCGCGGACGCGGCAAGGGCACCGTGGTTGCCATCGGCACGCAGACCAAGCTTGGCCGCATCGCCACGGACGTCGAAGAAGCCAGCCAGGATGCGCCCCTGGTCTTGCGGATGCGCAAATTTGCCCGCACTGTGGCTGTCGTGGTCGTCGCGGCGGCACTGTTGCTTCTCGTCGTGGGCCTTGTCCGTGGGGAAAGCGCGCGGGAGATGGTGGTCTTTGCCGTCGCCGCGGCGGTGTCTGCAGTGCCGGAAGGCTTGGTTGTCGCGTTGACCGTGGCGCTTGCGGTCGCAGCGACCCGCATGGCGCGCCGCAAAGTCATCGTTCGCCGCCTGGCGGCTGTGGAAGGCCTCGGGAGCTGCACGATGGTGGCCACCGACAAGACTGGCACCCTCACCATGAACCGCATCACCGTGGCCGAGGTGCGCACCGATGCCGCCTACGGGGTCACCGAGCACGGGGTCCAGCTGGGGGCCGAACCCGTCGGCCCCGGCCGCGACGCGCGGCTCGACGCGTTGGCAGTGAGCGTGGCGCTTTGCAACGAAGCCCACTTCGACCCACCGGCCGGCGACCCCACGGAAACCGCGTTGCTGGAATTCACGGCACGTCTCGGCCACGACGTCGCAACCGTCCGCGAGCAAGCCCCGCAGGACGCGCTGCTTCCGTTCGAACCGGAGCGCCGCTTCGCCGCATCGTTGCACGCAGGTACGCTGCACGTCAAGGGTGCGCCAGAGGTGGTGCTGCCCATGTGCGGGCAAGCCGCGGACCCCGCCGTGGAGGCGATGGCGGCGGCGGGAATGCGCGTCTTGGCCGTTGCGCGCGGGCCGGCCGAGGCCCTCCCGGTGCACCCGGAAGGGCTGGAGCTGCTGGGATTCGTTGGCATGCGCGATCCGCCACGACCCGGGGTGGATGTGGCCATCCGTGACGCCCGTGCTGCGGGAGTCCAGATCGTCATGGTCACCGGAGACCACCCGACGACTGCGCGCAGCATCGCCCAAGCCGTCGGCATCGACACGCAGCACGTCCTGACTGGCGAGCAGCTCGACGCGGCAGACGCCCAAGCCATCGCACGCACCACGGTCTTCGCCCGCGTGGAGCCGCATCAAAAACTGCAGATTGTCCAAGCTGCCCAGGGCCGTGGCCATTTTGTGGCGGTCACCGGCGACGGGGTCAATGATGCGCCCGCGCTCAAGGCCGCCCACATTGGCGTGGCCATGGGCAGCGGCACGGACGTCGCCCGGGAAGCCGCAGACATCGTCATCACGGACGATGCGTTTCCCAGCGTCGTCGCAGGCATCGAAGAAGGCCGCGTCGCCTACGGAAACGTCCGGAACGTGGTCTTCCTGCTTGTCTCCACGGGGGCAGCCGAGCTGGTCTTGCTGCTTCTGGCACTCTTTACTGGGTCCCCCGTGCCGCTTCTTCCCGCCCAACTGCTTTGGATGAACTTGGTCACCAACGGCATCCAAGATGTGGCTCTGGGCATGGAGCCCGGCAAGGGCGACGAGATGCGCAAGCCGCCCCGTGACCCCAAGGAACGCATCTTCAACCGGCTCATGATCGAACGCACCATCCTTGGCGCGGTGGTCATGGGCTGCGGAGCCTTCCTGGTTTTCAAGTGGCTGCTGGCGCAAGGATGGGAAGTCCCGGCCGCCCGCAACGCCATCTTGCTCCTTCTGGTGCTCTACGAGAACGTGCACGTGGGCAACTGCCGATCAGAGACACGGTCCCTGTTCAGCTTGAACCCGCTTCGCAACCCGTTTCTCTTGTGGGGCGTCGCGGTCGCCCAGCTGCTGCACATGGCGGCCTTGTACATTCCCTTCATGCAGAAGATCCTGCGCACAGAGCCGGTCTCCCTCACGACGTGGTTCTCGTTGCTGGCCGTGGCCCTGACGGTGTCCCTCGCCTTCGAAGCGCACAAGTGGTGGCGCCGCGCCTAGGAGGTGCCGAGCTTGTGCATGTCCGACAGGACGTCGGCCATGGGCGTGAGCATGGCGGGCACGGCGATGCCTTCGATGCCGGATGCCAAGCTCAACCCCTGGTCCTTCTTGGCTTTCCACACCATGCTGTTGAAGCCCGTCACGGCATCGGTGAGCTCCTCGTTCGCCTCGAGCCCGAGGGGCGCAGGGAAGCCTTCGCGGTGCACATCCATGCCGTAGACATTGCTGGCCAGGTAGTGCGTGACGAACGGACTCAAGGGCGCAAGCAGGCGCAGCACCCGGCGCACGACTTCATGGAGCGTCCAGCACGCTGCAGCATCGCCTTCGTAGGCGCGCCCCTTGACCATCTCAAGGTAGTGCGGAGCAAACAGGTTCCAGACGAACGAGCGCACGCGGTTGGCCGGGCGGAAGAAGTCGATCTCGTCGTAGCCCGCCACGGCATCGGCCGCCACCGCGTCCAGTTCACCGAGGATCCATTCGTCGGCGGCGTGCAGCGTGTCGGGGCGCTCGACTTGGTCGAACTGGCTGACGAATTTGCACACGTTGGCCAGTTTCTGCAAGAACTTGCCTGTGCCTTGGATCTTCTGCTCGTCGATGCGGAAATCGTCCCCGATGGTGCACTCACCGGCAATCCACAACCGGAACGCGTCGCTTCCGAACTTGTCCACAATCTGGTCCGGGTCAATGACGTTGCCGACAGACTTGCTCATCTTGCGGCCGTGCTTGTCCATGCCCATGCCATGGATCCATGCATTCTCGAAGGCCGGTTGGTCGCGAAGCAAATGCGACTTGAGGATGGTGTAGTAGAGCCAGGTGCGCACGATGTCGCGACCCTGCGGCCGGATGCTGCACACGTGGTCTTGGTGCCATGGCTTGTCGGCATGCGCGGCCAGGACGAACAAGTTGCTCACGCTGCTGTCCATCCAGGTGTCGAACACCTTCTGCTCCCCGACGATGCGCAATTCGGGGTGGGCGGCCTGGAATTCCTCGAGCGTGCCTTGCGGCTCGCGGGTTTCCCGGTGCAAGACACGGCTGCCTTCCGGCGGGCCCTCTGCCCAGGGGCGGTAGTAGGGGTGGTCCTGGCCAGCCGCAGGGGACGCATTGAAGGGAGGCACAACCACGTAGGGCGCTTCGTTACCTTCTTCATCCACGGTGAGCCAGAGGGGGATCTCGGTGTGGTAGTACCGTCGGCGGCTGATGGGCCAGTCGATGGTGACCGTGTCGATCCAGTCGAGCAAGAGCTGCCGGTGCTTGGCCGGCACGAAGTTCATGTCGTTGGCAATGGCGCGCAAATCGTCCGTGCAGTGGGTCTGCTGGACGTACCATTCCTTGAGGCTGATGACTTCCACCGCGGCCTTGCTGCGCTCGCTGATGGGGAATTTCTGATCGATCTTCTTGAAGCTTGGAAGCAACGCGTCGGCTTCCAGATCTTCAATGATCTTGCGGCGGGCGTCCTCGACAAGGTATCCGGCGTACTTGCCGGCCACTTCGGTCATGCGGCCGTCCATGCCGATGGCGGCAATGGGCTCCAGCTCCAGTTCGCGGAACAATTGAACGTCCGCCTGGTCACCGTAGCTGCACACCATCATGACGCCGCTGCCGAAGTCGGTCTTCACATGGCTGTGGGCCATGATGGGCACTTCGTTGCTGAGACCTGTGGGCGTGTCGCACGGATGCGGCTCGTCCTTCATGGTGCGCTTGCCGGCGCCGGGCGACGGACCCATGGAGCGGT
>JBFKLD010000008.1:0-14190 GCA_041630755.1 Thermoplasmatota archaeon | reverse complement strand
TCCAACCGTCGCGGGCGGCATCGCCTATCACCCGGGCTACACAGGCAACTGCCTCGTGAACGTCGGCTGCATCGGCATCGTGCGCAAGGACGGACTCATCCACTCCAAGGCAGGCGGCCCAGGCGACGTGTTCGTCTACATCGGCAACGCCACGGGCCGGGACGGCATCCATGGCGTCAGCTTCGCCAGCGAAGAGCTGTCCGAAGAATCGGAAGAAGCCAGCCGCAGCGCCGTCCAAGTCGGCGACGCCATCCTCAAAGAGCCCCTCATGCACGTGACTCTCGAGGTCATCGAGAAGGGCCTTGCCACTGGGTGCAAGGACTTCGGCGGCGGCGGCCTCTCGTGCGTGGCTGGAGAGCTGGCCTACGACGCCGGCTTCGGCTGCGAGATCGACCTCGAGAAGGTCCCCACCAAGGTGCCCGGCATGGCGCCCTGGGAGATCTGGGTCAGCGAATCCCAAGAGCGCATGATGGTCACATGCAAGCCCGACGACGTGGACAAGGTCCTGGCCGTGGCGAAGAAGTGGGACGTCCCCGCTGTCGCCGTCGGCCGCGTCATCGAAGAGAAGGTCAACCGCGTGCGCCACGACGGCACCACGGTGCTTGAGCTGGATCTGGAATTCAGCACCGGCGGACCGGTCTACGACCGCCCCATTGGCACCGCATCCCAGAGCCGCGAGCCGGAGGCTGCCTTCGAACCCGCCGAGCTCGCCACGCTTTTGCCCCAGCTCCTGGCCGACCCGGCCATCATGAGCAAAGAGCACGTCATCCGGCAATACGACCACGAAGTGCGCGCCAACACCGTCCTAAAGCCCCTCCAAGGTGCCTTGGGCAGTGAAGGCCCCGGCGACGCGACGGTGCTCAAGCCCGTCGTCACAAGCGACAAGGGTCTGGCATTGGCCAGCGACGTCAACCCGTACCACTGCGAGCTCGACGCCGAACGCGGTGCCGCCGGAGCCATTGACGAAGTGGTGCGCAACCTGGCCTGCGTCGGTGCGCGCATCTCAAGTCTGTGCGACAACCTCAACTTCGCCAACCCCGAGAAGCCCGACCGCATGGCCGAGCTGGAAGCCGCCAGCAAGGGCCTCGGCGACATGGCGCGCCCCCTGGGCGTGCCCTTCAGCAGCGGCAACGTGAGCCTGTACAACGAAGGCCCCACGGGCCCCATTCCGCCGACCCCGACCATCATGGGCGTAGGCATCCTGGAGCACTTCAAGCACGCCACCACCATGGACTTCAAGCACGCCGGCAACGCCATCGTCCTCGTGGGCGAAACCAAGCACGAGCTTGGCGGCAGCGTCTACTTGCGCCACCTCGGCGTCGAAGGCGGCGTGGTCCCCGCCACGGACGGCACCCGCTTGAAGATCACTGCCGACGCCGTGGTGGATGCCATCGAGGCCGGCCATGTGCGCGCAGCCCACGACCCGAGCGAAGGCGGCATCTTGGTCGCCTTGGCCGAGATGTGCTTCGCCGGCCGCCTCGGCGCCGACGTCGACGTGACCGCCATCGGCGACTTGCGCCCCGACATCGCCCTGCTGTCCGAAAGCCACACCCGTTTCCTCCTCGAAGTGCCCGAAGAGCACCTCGAAGCAGTCCTTGGCCGCTTCGAGAAGCACGGCATCCGTGCCGCCCGCATCGGCACCGTCGCCGACGGCCCGCTGCGGGTTGCCGGCATCGAGGCTGACCCCACGGCCCTGCGCAACGCATGGAAACATGCGATGCCTGCTCTTCTCGGCGTGGAGGACTCCTCATGAAGTGGTGCGTCCTTCGCATCGAAGGCACCAACAGCGAAGACGAGTCGTGCACCGTCCTTCGCGAACTGGGCGCCGAGGCCGAAGCCGTTCACCTCAAGCAGCTTCTTGGCGACGACGTCACCGCCGACGAGCGCCGCAACCTCGCCGACTATGACGGCCTCTGGATCGCCGGCGGCTTCAGTGCTGGCGACTACATCCGTGCCGGAGCCATCCTGGCTGCCCGCATCAAGGCCCGCATGGGCGACGAGCTGCGCGCCTTCGTCGAAGCCGGCAAGCCGGTCCTCGGCATCTGCAACGGCTTCCAGATCCTGGTGGAGCTGGGCCTGCTGCCGGACATGGACGGGGTCACCATGACGGACGCCCCGACCGCCGCGCTGCACCTCAACGACTCCGGGCACTACGAATGCCGCCCGAGCCTTCTACGCCACGTCAACAACGGCACCTGCAAGTTCACGCAGACCATCCCCAAGGGCGAGGTTCGCACCATCATCAGCAGCCACGCGGAAGGAAAATTCCTGCTCGCAGACGAGGCAGCCTACCAGAAGCTGCTTGCGCAGGACCAGATTGTCTTCACGTACACCGATCCCGCGGGCAGCGACGACCCGGCGTATCCGTGGACGCCAAACGGCGCCATGCACGCCATCGCCGGCGTCTGCAACCCCCAAGGCAACGTGTTTGGCATGATGCCGCATCCGGAGCGCGTCTTCTGGCGCCACAACCACCCCGACTGGACCCGCACCGGCCTCGACACGGGCCTCGGGTTCGACGTGGGTGACGGACGCGCCATCTTCGAGAGCATCCTGGCGTACCACCAGCAGCGCTCGAGCTGACCAACGACTGTCCGAATTCGGCGGCCCCTGGACAGAGGCAAAGGCCCAGCGGATGCCATGGCCAGCCATGGACGCTCGCATCCTCGTGCCCGCCCGCTACGCCGCCTGGCTCGCGGGGGATCTTGGCCACCGCCTTCAATCGACCCTTGAAACCGACCTCCGCAAGCGCATGGGCATCGCCGTGCGCGTCACGCGGCTGCCGCGCGGATTCCTGGTCGAAGCTCCGGAAACGCCCGGCGTCCTGCTGGAAGCGGTGTGCGCCTGCGTCGGCAAGCTTGAGCGCCACGTGGCCAAGCAGTACCCCATCTTCCACCGGGAAATGGGTCCCTTGTGGACGGGCACGCTCCAAAGCCTGTTCCCTCAAGAAGCGGCCGTCCCATGACGGCGCGTGGACATCTACTTCGACCTTGGATCGCCCTACGCGTACCTTGCGTGGGCACGCATCCAGCGGTTTCCGGACCGGTACCCGAAGGCTTCGTGGCACGCCGTGAGCCTTGCCCACATCGTGCGCCAGGAGGGAGGCAAGATCAACGCGCTGCTTCCCAACCAGCTCGCCTACAACACGCAGGACGTCCCGCGCATCGCCGACGCGCTCGGGATCCCCTTCGTGTGGCCCGCAAGCTTTCCGTGCAACAGCCTCACGGCCATGCGGGTCCACCATTTGCTGGAGGGGCCGCGGCAGGAGGCGTGGCGCAAGGGTTGCCTCGTGGCTCACTTCGTCGAAGGCGAAGACATCAGCGACCCTGTGACCTTGGCGGACTTGGCCGACTTCGTGGGCGTGGCCGAGGAGCTTAAGCGCGCCGACGACGGCAAGCAAGCCCTCATCGATGCCACCAGCAAGGCGTATGCCGCGGGTGCGCCGGGTGTGCCCTACTTCGTCATCGACGGAGAGGGATTCTGGGGGCAAGACCGGATGGAATGGGTCGAAGCGGCGGCCAATGGCGGGGTGCCCGACTTCACGCGCACCCTCGGTTCCATTGCGCCGCAATGAAAAAAGGGTTGAAATGCCACCCCCACCTCGCCTGCGACCATGGAGTTCCCTCTGGACACCATGTTCCGCTACTTTCACATCCTAGCGGGCATCACGTGGATCGGTCTGCTGTACTTCTTCAACCTGGTGAATCTGCCTCTGTTGAAGTTTGACATGAAGAAGCCCTTCACCGTGGACATGGCGGAGAAGGCCAGCCTCAACATCACGATGAAGACGCTCTGGTGGTTCCGCTGGGGTGCCGCCTTCACGGTTCTCTTCGGGCTGCTTCTGATGGAGACGCAACGCCAAGAGCACGGCAGCATGGCTGCGTGGATGTTCGAGCGCGGCTTCGCCGGCTACAGCATCCTCCTTGGCGTCCTGTTCGGCCTTGTGATGGCGTTCAATGTCTGGTTCATCATCTGGCCCGCCCAGCAGACGATTCTCGGCAACAACAAGAAGATCGCCGATGGCGTCAGCGACGACGAGAAGAAGGCCATGACCGCGGAGAACGCTCCCCTGGTCAAGAAGGCCGTCTTCGCCAGCCGGATGAACACCTGGCTCAGCATCCCCATGCTCTTTGGCATGGTGTTCGGCGCCCACGGCACCGAAGTCGCCCTGACGGACGCCAGTGCCCTTGGCCCCATCGCCGTGCTGGCCGCCGTGCTGGTTGCGATGGTCGTCATGAGCAAGCGCAGCTGACGCCGCGCATCTCTTCTCCTTCTCCCCTATTTGCGTGGGTCGTCGAGGTCCATGACGCGCCAGCCGCGTTCGCCGGCCAAATCGCGCAGGCGGCCGCGTGGGTTCACGCACACACCGTGTCCCACGGCTTCAAGCATCGCCTTGTCCGACCAGTGGTCCGTGTAGGCCCAGCAGTCCTCCATCTTGATCCCCTTCGCGCGGGTGTACGCGTTCATGATGTTGGCCTTGTCCGCACCGTAGAGCGGCCCCGTCACCTTGCCCGTGAAGAGTCCGTTTCGGGTGTCCAAGTGGCAACCGATGATCTCGACGCCCTTTGGCAGGTGCCTGGCCGTGCGCTTCACCAGCGCCTCCATGCCTGTGGTCAAGATCACGCATCCGCGACCCTCCTTGTGATGCGTCTCAATTTCTTCGACCATCGCAGGGTAGATGCGCGGCGGAATCTCCTCATCCACGAACCGGTCAATCTCGTCTTCGAACAAGTCGACGCTGATTCCGCGCAAGCCCTTGTACGCGTTGCGCACGATGCTGCTGCGGCGCACGGCGCCCACCTTGTAGAGGGCCGCTTGCGCGAGCATGCTCACCACAAACGGCGTGGAGCGAAGCGCGAGTTTGATGCGCCCTGCATCTGCGGCGCGCAATTCGTGCAGATGCTTGCCAAAAAGAGGGCCGGCATCGCCATGGATGAGTGTGTTGTCGAAGTCAAAGAAGGCAAGACTCATGCGTGCTCCCGGATCCAATGTGCGATGCGCTGGCCGATCAATTCCCCGTCAACGTCAAGAAAGCAGCTGTGCCCTCCGCGGTGCTCAAAGCGCTCCAGCGGGCCCGCCACGGCATCCAGGACCTGCTTGGTGTTGCTGGGCTTGACGGTCTTGTCGTGCGGGCTGTGGATGCCCAGCGTCGGAACCTTCACGCGGCCTGCCCATGCGGTGGCGTCCATGGTGGCTGCGAAGTCGTAGTTGCCGACATTCACCCGTTCTTGCAAAAATGGGTGTGCCCGCGCCCACTTGCGCATCCCTTTGTCCACGAACAGGTGGCGATACTTCGTGGCGTTGGGGGCCGTGAGCGACGGCTTGCCCTTCTGGAGCCGGCGGCGGTTGAGCCGCCCGAGGATGTGGTACCCGGCAGCCTTCGGAAGCGACACCTCGTCCAATAGCCGTGCCACGGGGTGGGCGGTCACCACGCCGGACACGGAGCGCCTTGAGGCGATGCCGAGGGCGTAGGCTCCGCCCAAGCTATGGCCGACCAAGAAGTGGGGCTTGCGGCCAACGTGGTCCAAGATCCACTGGGTTGCCGCGTCGGTGTCGGCAAGCACGCGGTCCAGGTTTGTCCGTCCGCGCTCCCCGGCGCTCGCGCCAAAGCCCCGCTGGTCGAAGACCAAGGCATGGATGCCGGCCTCTGCGAGCTGGGTGGGCAGGTCGCCGAATTCGACGATGCAGGAGTGGAATCCATGCAGCAGCACGGCGCACGCCTTGGCGTGGCTGGCTTCGTGGAACTCCCCATGCACGCGCGTGCCCTCGACGGACAGCTGGATCGGCTCCACGCCCACACAGCCTCGATGCCATTCAACGGGTTTCCGGTCCGAACCGTTTTTGCCAGCCGGCTTCTCGGCGGCCCCGTGGACCCCCAACGCGCATTCCGCCATGAGGCCCAGGAAGCGCTGACTGCTGCCCTCGCCGCGCTGGCGCCGGATGCCCAGCTGCCTGCTCTGGAATTGCCACCAGACCGCGCCATGGGCGATCTTGGAGTTCCATGCTTCCCCTTGGCGCGTGACCTTCGCAAGGCCCCGCCGGCCATCGCGGCGGAGCTTTGCAGCCATGTCAAGGTCAAAGGCTGGATCAAGGAAGCCCGTGCCGTGGGTCCATACGTGAACCTCTTCATGGACACGGACCGCTTGGCCAAGGAGATCTTGCAAGGTGTGCCCCTTCCTGAGGCCAAGCCCGGCAAGGTCCTCTTGGAGCACACCAGCGCCAACCCCAATGGCCCCCTCCATGTGGGTCGTGCCCGCAACCCCATCCTCGGCGACACACTCGCCCGCATGCAGCGGGCAGCAGGTCACGATGTGGATGTCCAGTACTACATGGACAACCTGGGGCGGCAAGTCGCCCTCCTCTGGTGGGGCAAGCGCAACATCGACTCCGCCTCCCTCGAGCCGGCCGCCCGCGACAAGGCCGACCACGACTTGGTGCGCTACTACCAAGCGGCCAACGCCAGGATGAAGGACGACCCCGAGACTGCCCAGACCATCAAGGACCTCGTGGCGCACCTCGAGACCGCCGATGCCCAATTGCTTGCCGACGTGCGGGAAGTCTACGAAGCCTGCTTTGCCGGGATGCAGGAAAGCCTCACGCGCCTTGGCGTCCACTACGACTCCATCAAGGACGAATCAGACCTGGTGGCCGATGGCAGCGTCGAAGCCACCATCGAGGCCCTCAAGGCAACCGACCGTGCCCGCGTCGAAGATGACGGTGCCAACTACCTCGACATGGCCGACGTGCTCGAAGGCAACAAGAGCACCAAGTTCTTCTTCACGCGCAAGGACGGCACCAGCGTCTACGCCACGCGCGATGTGGCCTACCACAAGTGGAAGGCCGAGCAGGTGGGTCCCGAAGGGCGCCTCGTGGATGTGCTCGGTGAAGACCACCGGCTGCAAGCCCTGCAAGTCGGCACGGCCCTCGAAGCGCTTGGCCACCACAAGCCCGAGGTCATCTTCTACAGCTTCGTGACCCTTCCTGAAGGGAAGATGAGCACGCGCGCCAACCGCGTCGTGTTCCTCGACGACCTGCTGGACCAGGCAGTGGACCTGGCCAAGGAGGCCGTGACGCAGCGCGAGATCGCGAACGCCGACGCCATCGCCGAAGCGGTCGGCATCGCCGCCATCCGCTTCAACATCGCGCGCATCCAACCCGAGAAGCCCATCGAATTCCGGTGGGAAGAAGCGCTCGACTTCGACGGCGACAGCGCCCCGTACCTCATGTACGCCCACGCCCGCGCCGCCAGCCTCGAAGCCAAGGCCAAGAAGGCCGGCATCGTGGCCGCCTTTGACGCCAAGCTCAACGGACCGGGCGAAGCGCGGCTTGCCGAAGTGCTCAGCCGCTACGTGACGACGATCGAGGAATCCGTCCACCGCGCCGCGCCGCACCGCTTCTGCGCCTACGCCATCGAAGTGGCCAGCGCCTTCAACGAATACTACCGCGACCATCACGTCGTCGGGGCCTCCGACCCCGCCGTCGCGGCGCACCGCCTCGCCGTCGTCGGCACGTGCCGTGACGTTCTTCGGCGCTGCCACGAAGCCCTGGGCATTCCCGTGCTCGAATCCATGTGATTTCGACGCCACTGCCCCAAACCGTTTTGGCCAAGCGCGTGTCCGCCACGCCATGAAGACCTGGATGGTCGCTCTCCTGCTTGCCGCAAGCCTTGCCGGCTGCGTCGGCGGCACGGATGAAGCTCCCGAGCCCACGCCCACGCCGGAACCGACCGGCATGCCCGAAGACCCCATGCCGGAAGGCGACGGCCACGACCACGGCGACGTCTCCCAGCACAAGTTCCTCTGGAACTACGAATTCACGGCCCGGGACCCGATCCTGAGCAACCCCGCCAATGCGGCGGGTCTGCACGCCCTCGACATCGGTGGCGGCTACCTCTTTGGCGCCACCTACGGCAGCCACAGCGCTGGCGTGGATGGCGGCATGCAGATCTGGGACATCCGCGAACCCAACGTGCCGGTCCATGTGGGCGCGTTCCGGCTGCAAGGTGCCGTCGGCGGCGACCGCAGCCTCGAAGTGACGGATGACGGAAACTTCGCCGTCCTCGCCACGGAGCCGCTGACGTGCTTCGGCCAAGTGAGCACCAACCCTGCCGACGTGTACCTCATTGACACCCGCGACAAGACGAACCCCGTCGTCGCCGACGTCGTGAGCATCGTCGGTGGTGGACTGGGCGCCCCCGGCGGCGTCGGCAGCCCGGCACTCGGCGTCCACAGCGTCGTCGTCCACACCTTCGGCGAAGACGACTATGCCTTCCTGATGGGCGACATCTACCGCATCGAGCGCGGCGGCCCGACCGGCGCAACCCTCGTGGACACCGGTTCGAGCATCAACGTCGGCCACGACATGTACATCCGCGACACGCCCTGGGGCACCTGGGCCCTGAGCGCCAACGGTGGCCGCAACTTCCAGATCTACGACGTGACCGACCCCGTGAACCCCGTCGAGATCGCTGTCTGGGAGGGTGACGGGATCCGCTACCTGCACACGGCCGACATGGCCATCTTTGACGACGGCCAAGCCCTTGTTGCCCTGAGCAGTGAGGACTGGGAGGACCACCCGAGCCTGGTCTGGATCTTCGACGTCACGGAACTGCAGAACCACGACCTGGCCGGCGAGCCCCTGGTCCTGGAGCCCAAGGCGACCTGGGTCAACCCTGGCGAGCACACCGCCGAAGGCTTGAGCTTCAGCCTCCACAACCCTCGCTGGGCCGAGGATGGCATCTTCACCATCAGCAGCTACCACGGTGGCCTCTGGCAGCTTGACTTCCGCGCCGAGCACCAGCGCTTCGACCCCGAGGAGATTGCCTACGCCGTGTACGCGGAAGGCACGCCCCCGGTCGTCGAGGACCCCGTGTACGACACCGTCGAGTCCAGCCTCTGTGGTCTCGGCATCGGCATCGACGCCCCCACCTACATGGATGTCGAGCTGGGCGAAAATGGCACGCTCTACGCGGCGGACGTCTTCATGGGCCTGTACACGTTCAAGCCCGCCGAGACGCACCCGGTTTACGGCTGAACAGCGTTTCCGCTTCTTCTTCCCTTTTTCCTTGACTCCACCTGCGTCGCCTTCAGAAATCGAACAAGCTCTGCTGGTTCGCCCGGCTGCGCGCCGCTCCGTACTTCTCCAGCGTCGCATCCACGCGCTCCGCGGAAAATCCGTGCGTCTCGACCATGAGCGACCGCACCGCGTCCCCGTCGGGCTTGCCCATGTCCAACGCGTAGTCCCGCGTGTGGCTGGGGTTCAGGAAGATCTGCTTGACCGCATCACGCTCCGCCAATGCTTCATGCTGGTCCAACAGCGCACGCTCGACGGCGGAATCGGCGGAGTCTGGATCGGCCGCAAGGCGCTCTAGGATGGGCTCGAGGGCGCCGTGCTTCTTGATGAGGGCGATGGCCTTCTTCGGTCCGATGCCCTTGATGCCTGGATGGAAGTCGGTACCGACCAGAAGCGCGGCATCGATGAGCTGCTCACGCGTCAATTCCATCGCCTCAAGGCTTTCTGCCAAGTGGATCTGTTCGGGCGTGACGTCCACCCACACGCGCTTGCCGGGCAGCTTCCTGCGCCCGCTGAGCGTCAAGTTCCGGCAGAGCGTTGGGGTTCCGAACAAGAGCGTGTCAAAGTCCTGGCTTGCGACCACGTCCACGTCGCCCGCCGCGCACATGGCTGCGGCCTGCGCCTCCCCCTCGCCCGGTGCCTGGACCACGGGGATGCCAAGCGCGCGAAGCAGATCCATCGCTTGCTCCGCCATGGGTACGCTCAGGCGGCTCGTCTGCTGCGCCTTGGAGAATGCCTTCTCTTCGTCCCCTGACTCGAGGGCCTCCGCGTACTCGGTTTCTGCCGATTCTCGCCGGGCCGTGCGCGCCGCGAGGGTGTCGCGCTTGAGCGGGTGGGGTTGGCCGTCGAACACAAAGATGGGCTTGAGCCCCGCATCAACCAGATTGGCCGTCCGGTACAGCGTGCCGGCAAGGTGGCTCGTCACGTCGCCCTGGGCGTTCATGAGCGGCGTGCCATCGGGCTGGCGGATGTTGCTCAAGAATTGGTAAAGGACGTTCCACGCGTCAATGGCCACGCGCTTTCCGCGCAAGGCACTCAGTTCCAACGGGTGCTTGACGACCACATCGCCCAGGTCAATGCCCACGCCCCGCCACAGGGGCCACCCGATATGAACACGGTGGCAACACCTAAGTCAAACTGGGGATGGGAATCCCCATGGACCTTGGTGCCTGGACGCTGCTTCCGCCTGCGCTTGCAATCGTGTTTGCGATTGCCACGCGCCGGGTCTTTCAGGCGCTCTTGCTTGGCATCTTCACTGCGGGCATCCTGCTCACCGGCAGCCAAGCGTTGGCCGCCGACACCGCCGCGGGCGCCGTCCCGTTTGCCGCCCTGGCGGGGGGCTTCATCCAATCCATCAAGTGGATCGTCCTGGGCATCGCGGACTACTACCATGCAGGCGTCATCGCGTTCACGCTGTTTCTTGGGGCCCTTGTGGCGCTCATGCAGCGCAGCGGCGGTGTGCGCGGGTTTGGCGAATGGAGCGCCGACAAGGCCGACACGCCGCGCAAGGGCCAGGTCGCCACGTGGGGCATCGGTGCAGCATTCTTGGCCATTGACGACTACTTCCACGTCATCGCCGCTGGCAGCATCTTCCGCCCCGTCACCGACCGCCTCAAGATCAGCCGCGAGAAGCTCGCATACATCATTGACAGCACCGCGGCGCCGATGGTCATCCTGATCCCCATCAGCACGTGGGCGGGTGTCATCCTCGGACAGATCCGCACTGCCGGCGTTCAAGAGCCCGCCTTCGGCATCTTCCTCGACGGCATCCCGTTCAACTTCTACGCCATCCTGACCGTCCTCTTCGTGGGCGTCGTCGCCATGACGCGCATCGAATACGGCCCCATGGCCAAGGCCGAACGCCGTGCCGCCGCGGGCAAGCTCCTTGGCGACAACGCGAAGCCGCTTGTGAGCCGCGAACTGGCCGAAATGGAGCCCGTCGCCGGCGCCACGCCCCGCCTGCGCAACCTGGCGCTTCCTGTGCTGTTCCTGCTTGGATCAGCCATCACGATGCTCTGGGTGACGGGGTACACGCCCGGCGCGAGCTTCGTGGATGCCCTGTACAACTCGGAAGCTGAGCTGAGCTTGGCGATCGCCAGCTTCCTGACGCTCCTGTTTGCCATGGTGCTCTATTCGTTCCAAGGCATCCTGAGCCAGGACGAATTTCTTGATGCCAGCCTCGACGGCTTCAAGGCCATGGTGCCCGCGCTGGCCATCCTCGCCCTCGCGTGGGGCATCGGCAATGCCGTGGCCAGCAGCGACGACGGGGGCATCGGCCTGGGCGACTACTTGGCCGGAACCGTCGGCGACAGCCTCCCCGCATCGTGGGTGCCCCTCATCGCCTTCGTGCTCGCCGGCGTCATCGCCTTCAGCACCGGCACCAGCTTCGGTACATTTGCCATCATGGTGCCCGTGACCCTTCCGATCGCGTACGCCTCCGGCGGCGCAGAATGGCTTGGCCCCGCGCTGGCGGCAAGCATCGGCGGCGCGGTCTTCGGCGATCACTGCAGCCCGATCAGCGACACCACCGTCATGAGCAGCATGGCTGCCCAGTGCGACCACATTGACCACGTGCGCACCCAACTGCCCTACGCGCTCACCGTGGCCGTTGTGGCCATTGCGGGCTACACGGCGCTGGGTCTGACGGGGCAAGCGTGGGTTGCCTGGGTCACGAACGCGGTGCTCTTTGCGGGCGTCTTTGGCGTCGCATGGTTTGCTGCCCGTGGACGGCCGGCATGAGGCTGGCGCTGGTCCTGGCGCTGCTGCTTGCGGGGTGCATCTCCGAGACGTCCGTGCCGGAAGCACCACCGGTGTCTCTGGACGCCTTCGATGGGTAGGCAGCATACGGGTTCGTGGAGCGACTGGTGACCGATGACGGGCCCCGGTACCGGCACCCTGGGTCGCCGGGACACGCGAGCGCCGCCGTGTGGCTGTGGCAGCAGATGGACGTGCCGGGCTGGCAGCGCAGCTGGCAGAACTTCACGGGAACCGAATACCAGAACCTGAGCAAGGGCAGCGTCGCCGGGTACACGCACGCGCCGTTTTGCACGGAACCGGACCGGAGCGAGCTGCCTACCCTTCCCTTCCACAACCTCGTGGCGACATTGCCTGGAGACAACCGCACGCTGCTGCTGGCAGCCCACTGGGACAGCAAAGAAGACGGCCACGGTGGCCCCATGCTTGGTGCCAATGATGGGGCCAGCGGCGTCGGTGTCCTGCTGCAGCTCATGCGCCACATGGACACGGTGCAGCCGAACTACACGGTGATCGTGACCTTCTTCGATGGCGAAGACGGATTCGAGGATTGCCATCCGCTGGCCGGCAGCATCTACTTCGCCGAGCACGGGCCCCGCGTGGACCGCATGATCTTGCTCGACATGGTGGGCGACCCTGACGCGCGCTTCATCCGCGAATCCGGTGGCGTGCGGACGGACCCGGAGCTGCTGGATGCCCTGTGGCACTACGGCAAGACGCTGCGCCCAGACAACTTCATCGACCGCGAACGCAGCGTGCTGGATGACCACACGCCATTTCTCGACCGGGGCGGACGCGCGATCGACATCATCGATTACGGCCGCAGCTCCAATGGCGGGTTCCCTCCGTATTGGCATACCCACGAGGACACCATGGACAACATCGATGCCTCCATGCTCGGCGACGTGGGCCAAGTCCTGCTGGACGTGATGCGCGAACCGGTGCTGACCGGTGCGTGGCCTACGCCGTGATGGTCTGTTCAAGGAGGGCCTTGAAGCGGCCCACAAGCTGCTGCGCCGTGTCCTCGTCCTTGGCCTCGCCTTGGACGCGGAAGATGGGTTCTGTGCCGCTGGGGCGAACCAAGACCCAGCCCTCATCGAGGTAGGCCTTGACGCCGTCCCGGGCGTCCACCTCGCGCACGCCATCCACGTCCGCAAGGGCTTCCTTGAAGGCCACGAGAAGCGCCTTCTTCTGGGCCTCCGGCACGGCGACTTTCTCCTTGACCAGCGCGTAGCGCGGGATCTCGGCCACCAAATCGGAGAACCGCTTCCCGGTCGTGGCAACCAATTCAAGCATGAACGCCATCGCCATGAGTCCGTCGCGGCACACCTGGTGGCGGGTGAACATCAGCCCGCCATTGTCTTCGCCGCCAAAGGCTGCGCCGAGGCGGATCATCTCGCGGGCCACGACGGGGCTGCCGACGACGGTCCATTCGAGCTTGCCACCGGCCATCTTGACGGCGTCGGCGACACAGCTGCTGCTGCTGACGGCTGTGCAGACCACGGAGCCCTTGGGGTGCCGCTTCAGTTCATGCAGGCAGCCAAGCGCCAGCGTGGTGTCCCCCCAAACGTAGCCGCCGTTTTCGTCAATGAACACGGCCCTGTCGGCATCGCCGTCTTGCAGGATGCCCATGTCTGCCTGGTGCTCTTTCACTGCCGCAATGCACGCGGCACTGTTCTGGGGCGTGGGTTCGCTGGGTCGGGAACTGAAGCGCGGATCGAAGTCGCAGGCGAGTGGAACCACCTGCACGCCGAGGCGCTCCATGAGGGCAGGGGCCGTGCCGCAGCCAGCGCCTCCGCCCAGATCCAGAACCACCTTCAGCTTGGCTGCACGGATGGCGTCCGCGTCTACCTGGGAGAGGACGGCTTGAATGTAGGGCTCGATGGCGTCTTCTTGGCGGTGGGTGCCCACCCGGTCCCAGGATGCTACGCGGAATTGCTCGGACTCCATGATGGCCTCCACGGCCGCCTCCTCGTCCTGACTTGTCTCCGTGCCATCGGGGGCGATGAGCTTGATGCCGTTGTACTCTGGCGGGTTGTGGCTGGCGGTGATGATGGCGCCTGCCGCCAGCTTCTGGTCGCGCACAAAGAGCTGGATCCCCGGGCTGGCCACGATGCCCACGTCGATTGTGTGCACGCCAGTGCTCTGGATGCCCGCCTCGAGGGCCGATTGGAGCATCGTGCGGCTCAAGCGTGCATCCGTGCCGATGGCCACGGTGCTTCCTTCTGGAAGCCACGTGCCGACCGCTTTGCCAAGGCGAAGCGCGAGCTCGGGAGTCATTCCTTCACCCACGATGCCGCGGATGCCATTCGTGCCAAACAGGCCCATGCGGGCGCGACCTGCTGCGGGGCTTTGAAGGAACCG
>JBFKLD010000007.1:0-14703 GCA_041630755.1 Thermoplasmatota archaeon | reverse complement strand
GTCGCAGACAGGGACCCACTGCCCTTTGCCGCAGTACCCGGGGTCTCCGAGCTTGCGCACGTTGCCCAGGGCCTCGATGTGCTGCAGCGTGCCAAGGATGTCGCCTGTGAGGCTCACGTCGCGAAGGGGGGTGGTGATCTCTCCGTTCTCGATGCGGTACGCCTCCTGGGCGTTGAAGAGATACGTGCCGCGCGCGGTGTCCACTTGGCCGCCGCGGCTGCCTTTGCAAAACACGCCCTCTTGGATCCCTTCGAACACTTCGTCCTCGGGGTGGTCGCCGGCGTCGATGAGCGTGTTGCTCATGCGCACGAGCGGACGGTGCGAGTAGTCTTGGGCGCGGGCGGCTCCGTTGGGCGCAACGTCCAGGGTCGCTCCGTGCTCGCGGTCGGCCATGTAGCCGGCCAGCACGCCATCCTCGACGAGGATCTTGTCGCCACCGGCCACGCCGTCGTCGTCGAACGGGAACGATCCAAAGGCTCCCGGCAAGGTGCTGTCGTCGTGGATGTTGAGGCCGGGGATGCCGATGCGCTCACCGATGCGGCCCCGGAAGCACGACTCGCCCGCAGTCACCAGATCTGCTTCCGCGGCGTGGCCGACGGCCTCGTGGGCAAACACGCCCGCCAATTCGTGATCGATGACCACAGTTGTGCGTCCGCCGTTAGCCGCTGGGGCACCGAGGGCCTTGACGGTGGCCGCCGCGGCCGCAGACGCCTTGGCCACAGGGTCTTCGTCAGCAAAGAGTTCCCAGCCCTTCGTGCCGCCGACGCGGGTGCTTCGGCCGGCCAAGTGACCATTGTCCCGGGCGGTGAAATGAATCTGCGCGACGCTGCGGACCATGCTCCATTCAATGTCGCTTCCTTCGCTCGTCACGTGGTGCTTGGTGAGCACGCTGTCCGCATACGACGTGCTGACGTTGCGGATGGCCGACTGCTCGCGCACCACCGCTTCCATGCTGCGAAGCAAGTCCTGCTTCTCTTCGATGGACACGTCCCGCGGGTCCTTCGCGGGGCGCCAATGCACGCGGGCCCGCACTTCAGGCGTGTCCGCCAAGCGCACGGGGTCCCGGGCGCCGACCGTGGCCTTTGCAAGCTCCACCGCACGGCTCACTGCGTCGCGAAAGGCCGTCTTGGACAAGTCATTCGAGGCCGCAAATCCCCAAGCGCCATCCACGAGCACACGCAGGGCGAAGCCTGTCTCCGTGCCGCCGGTGGCTCCGCGCACTTCGCCATCCTCCAGCTCGAGGCGTGTCTCTTCCACGGTTTCCATGCGCAGGTCCGCGAAGCTGGCACCAGCTTTCTCTGCCCAGCCAAGGACGGTCGTCGGGTCCACGCAGCGACACACACGGCATCGCGTTTGAGGTTACCCAGTATGGACGGTGACGATGGCCTCCCCGTCACGCTCCTCCACAAGGATGCTCTGGTCGAGGGCATCCCGCAGAGAATCCAGATGGGTCACCAGAAGCACCTGGGAGTACAGTCCTCCAAGCTCCTGCAGCGCCCCGACCACCAAGTCGCGCCGCTCGGCATCGAGGCTCCCGAACACCTCATCAAGAGCCAGGAAGCGAAGCTCGGCTCCGCTGCGGTCTGCAAGCAGGCGGCTGACCGCCAAGCGGAGCGCCAAGTGCACCAAGTCCGCTTCACCGCCGCTGAAACGATCGAGAGTGTAAGGCACGCCATCCTCGGTCACGAAGATCTTGTAGTCGTCGTCAAGCAGCACCTCCGTGTAGCGTCCCCCGGTGAATTGCGCCAACAAACGGCTGGCCTCCTCCGCGATGGCTGGGCCTGCGCGCTGGATGAGGTGGAGCTTGAAGCGGTCAAGCAACCCGTCCTGGGCCTTGCCTGCCAGCGCCGTCCACAGACGCAGATCGTCCTCGGCCTCCTTGAGCTTCGCGTGCAGAGCTTCGCGCCGGGCAACCGCGTCCTGTGCTTTCTCTAGATCCTTTTCAGCCAATGCGATGGCCTGGCGCGCCGCCAGCACTGTCCGCTCTGCATCGCGCTCTGCTGCTTGCGCCTCGGCGTGCCGCTGCGTGGCGACATCCCACGCCTTGTCTTCCGGCTGGAGCGCTCTTTCGGCCTCCAGCAAGGCATCCACCTTGACTTGGCTGGCCGTCACCGCGGCTTGGTGGCGCATGCGGGCATTCTCCAGCACTTCGGCCTTGCCGCGAAGGAGTGCCAATTGCTTGGCGGCCTCCTCGGCTTCGGCAAGGGCTGCTTGCAGCGGCGCCAGCTCAGGCACCGGACCCGGCGCAGCGGGCAAGCGCATCGCCTCGAGCCGTGCTTTCTCCGCAGCCAACTGCTCAGCACGGATCTTGCGCTCTGCTGCAGCCTGCGTCGCTTGGGCAACCTGCTTGGCCAGCGCGGTGGCTGCTTCGTGCGCCACCCGGGCTTCGGCGTGCGCCGCGTCGGAGGCCTTCTTGGCTTCCTCGTGGGCCGTGCGCGCCTCTTGGAATTCTCGCTCCAGATCAGCCAGAACCTTGGGCAGATGGTCGGCCAATGGTTGCTCACAGGTCGGGCAATCGGCATCGTCGCCCAATGCCTGCATGCGCCGGTGGCGCTCACGAAGCTCCTTCACGCGAGCCGCGGCGACAGCCACTTGCTCGTCTAGGCTGCGATGCGCGGCCTCCAGCTTGGCGGCCTTCGCTTCGGCCTCCTCCAAGCCGCTTGGAATGTCCGGTTCGGGGCCAAGGCGCGCTTGCGCGGAGGCGACAGCTGCTTGCTGGGCATCGCGCTGCTGCTTTGCCTGCGCATATTCCTTGGCCGCATGGGCCGCGGTCATCGCTTGCTCGACCGCGCGCTTGGCATCCTCCCATCGGTTGGCCACGGGCGCCAAGGCTTCGGCCTTCTCCTGCGCCTCTTCGGCGGCCTCAATCTCGGCGGCAATCTCTTGCACACGCTGTGCGGCAAGTTGTGCTTCACGATCGGCTTGTGCCACCGCCGCTTTGGCTTGCTCATGAGCCTGGCGCGCGCGGGACGCCTCCTGCGCAGCGTGGTGCGCTTGCGTGAGCTGGTCCTTGGCGGCATCCCAAGCCTTCTGGGCCGCATCCGCGTCACGCGTTGCGCCCGCAAGGGCCTCCTTGGCCGACGTCACCGCCGTGGCCACTTCCTTCTTGTCCGGCAGCAGGCCCCGCATGGTGTCCACTTCCGTGCGCAGCGTGTTGCGGTTGCGCCGGGCCGCATGGATGGCCCGGTCCACTTGCTCCACGCCAAGAAGCTCAAGGATGAGCCGCTTGCGGTCGGCGGGGCTTTCATCCGCGAGGCGGCTAAGCTCCTTCTGCCGCGCCACGATGGTCGTGAAAAATCCATCCCGCTGCATGCCGAGCACCCCCTCCATGTGCTTCGTGACTGCGTCGCCGCTTTTCGCGCCGGGCGCAATCTGCACGATGCCGTCCTGCTCAAGGGATGCATTGGGTGTGAGATTCTTGCCCTTCAATTCCCGCACGATGCGGTAGGCCGAACCTGCAAGCTCGACGTCCAGTTCCACCCGCACCGCGTCCGTGGCTGCCGCATCGGCGTGCCGCAGCAGATCCTTGCTGGTGCGGGTGGCAGGCGTTCCGAACAGGGCAAAGCCGATGCCTTCCAGGAGCGTGGATTTGCCCGCACCGTTGCGCCCCAGAAGAGCTGTCACGCCGTCCGGGAATTCCAGCTCCGTTTGGCGGTGGCGCCGGTAGTTTTCCAGCTTCAAGCGGCGGATCTTCATGCCGCCTCCGACAAGACATCGCGGGCACGCGCAAGGAGCCGTTCGCGGTCCACTTCGATGGGTGTGCTGGCGACGAATTTCTCAAACTCTTCATCCAGGCCGCCAAATTCTGGCGCCCCGGCGACGCGGTGGTCAGGGTCGTGCCACGCGACCCGCAAGTCCACGTGCAGCGCATCCGGCGCCGCGGATCTGATGCGGCTTTGGTCAAGCACCCCGCGCAATGCCACGTCGACATGGTCAATGCGCTGGCGCACCACGCTTCCTTGGGGTGCGCGCTGCAGGGCCGCGGATGCGGCGTCGGTGATGCTCTGAGCATCCATGCCCGCCGCATCAAGCACGGGCAGGTCCATGTAGGGCCGCCCCGGCAGGGCACAAAACGTGGGCGCTTGGCCGAGCTTCACATCGAGGAAGCCTTTGTCTTCCCCGGACTCCGACATGCTCACGCGCTCGGGCGCACCACAGTACCAGGCATTGTCAGCCACTTGGTGGACGCCGTGGTAGTGACCCAGAGCGACATAGTCGTGGCCGTCGAACCAACGCGTGTCGAGCGTCAGCTCGTTGAATTCTGCGTGCCGGAACGCGTCCATGTTGTGCACTGATCCGTGCAGCACGAGCACGTCGTTGCCGTCCGTCTGGATCGCCTCCGCCTCCTTGGCCAGGGCTTCGTTGCTGGCACACTGCGGGATTCCATGGAACCGCACACCGGCCACCTCGACGGTCTCGGCGCGGCCCTTGTACAGCGCATGGATGTGCTCCAAGTGGTCAAGCAGCCGGAATGGGCTGCCGGTCTCGCGCATCTTGGGATGCTCGTGGTTGCCCGCAATGAGGATCGTCGGAATGCCGGCACGGTCCAGCTTGACAAATCCGTCTAGCGCCGTGGCGAGGGCACGGTTGCCGGGTCGCACGCCATCGAACAGGTCGCCCGCGTGGACGAACGCATCGACTTCCTCGGCGATGGCGCGGTCAATGACGGCGTGGAACGCCTTGGCGATGTCTGCTTCGCGGACGTTGAGGCCATCCGGACCCGTGCGCGGGTATTGCTGGTGCCCAAGATGCGTGTCGGAGGTGTGGAAGAACCGCATCAGTAGAACGCCTCGTCCACGTCCACGGTCGTCTGCTTGGCGGGAGCGACTTCCAAGATCCGGTCTTCGAAGAGGTGCGCCGCCAGCGGCAAGGCAAACGGTGCACCCGGCGTCGTCACGAGCGCTTCTCCGGGCTCAAGCATCTGGATCTCTTTGGCCACCATGCTCAGGTCTTGGCGCGCGCCATTGCGCACGCGGTCCCGGTCCACGGGGTCCGCAAGCCCGAGGATGAGAAGGGTGTTGAACTGGCTAAGCAGCTCGTCACTGATGAGGCGCGGCTGCTGCGTCACGGCACCAAGGCCCACCTTGAATTTGCGTCCCTCGCGGGCGATCTGGGCAAACACGTTGCTGGCTCCGCCGCGCTGGTTGAGCACCCGCTGGGCCTCTTCCAACGTGACGCACACGGGTGGAAGCGCGCGGAAGGTGTCGGGGTCGCGGTACGCTTGGCGGTGCTTGTCAAGGACGCTGCGCGCCAGGACGGCCGAGCACAGCAGCTCCTCGCTGGGAAACAATCCACTGGTGTCAATGAGGACGGTCTTTCCCTCCTCGAGATGCGTGAGGATGCTGCCGGTGGTGCTCACCTTCGCGTCGGTGTGGATGACCGGCTGGCTCAGAATCTGCTCGGCACGGCGCTTGAGGACGTTCAGCGTCCCTTGATGGAATCGCCCGGCGCCGAGGACCATGTCGATGGATTCGATCGGGTCATTGGCAAGGTGGATGAGCCACTGCCGCCCGAATGCGTTGCGCACAGCCCACAGCGCTTCCTGCTGGGCATCCGAGACGTTGTAGACGTTGCTGAAATCCGCGACTTGGATCTCGGTCGCGGCCACAGCCAGGTCATGCACCTTGCCGGAGTAACCCGCGATGGGGCGGCTGGTGTAGACCACCAAGCGGTCTTGCCGTGGGTGGTGCAAGAGGCCCCTGTGGGACCGCCCATCGGGATGGGTTCCGCTGCCACCGTCAGCATACTCACCGTGCGGATCGAGAAGCAGCATGCCCACCTTGCCCGACTCCAAGCAGCTTCCGGCCAGCACCTTGAGTGTGTTCGATTTGCCCATGCCCGTGGTGGCGAAGATGCCGATGTGCTGGCTCAGTGCGCGGGGGTCCAGGCCCAGGCGGTCCGGTAGCCGCTCGTCACCGCTTCGCAGGAAGCCAAGCTCCAAGTCGCCCTTCTTTGGAGCCAGGAAGCCAAAGTCGCCTTCGCGCGGACGGCGCACGGGGGCGAACAGGTCGGGAAGGGTCTTGGGCCGCCGGAAGCGCCCATCAGGCCGCAGGTAGCCAAGCGGGGCCGCCACTGCGATGCGAAAGAGGCGCTCGTCCCTGTCGAACAGGACCGTGTCGGCCGCATCCGGAGCCGCCAGCAAGGTGCCGGCCGTGCGGTCGCTCCACGCGCCATCGCGTGATTCGTCTCCGTACTCCAGGTCCACCACGCGCAAGTAGAACGGGGCATCCGTGCCGCTGTGGCTTTCGGCGATGAGGATCTCGCCGAGGCCGACGGGATCGTCGGGGCCGATGCGGAAGCGGATCTCTGTGACAGAACGACCCGTCACGCGGCCAACAGGGGACACCAAGCTGGCGCGAGGTGCTGGAGCCGGTTAAGAGTTGGGCGGGGAGAAGTGAAATCAAGCCGACGACGGCAGGCAACGGACCCCGGTGCGCCGCGGGCGCGGCGTCTGCCGACGCGGCACCATGGGCCTTTTCATCTTCGAGCCGCGATGCTTGGTCTATGGCGCGATTTGCCAACGAGCTGCACGACCACCTGCCGGACTGGGTCCAGGACGGCATCATCAATGAGCAGCAAGCCAAGGCCCTTCGCTCCAGGCACCCCGTCGAAAGCCGCAAGGACCGCACGGTCCAGATCATCATCGGCAGCGGGGCCGCCCTCGTGGCCGTCGGCCTCATCCTGTTCGTGGCGACCAACTGGACCAGCATCCCCGACGCCATCCGCATCGGGCTGCTGCTTCTCGTCGCCGGCGCGGCTTTTGCTGGCGGATGGTCCATGATCGAACGCAAGCACGCCGCCAAGACTGGCCACGGATTGTACCTCATCGGCGGCGTCACGTATGGCGGCCTCATCTTCCAGATCGCCAACACGTTCCACTTGCCGGCCGACAACCCTTGGCTGGTGCTGCTGTGGATGGCAGGCCTCTGGCCGCTTGCGTACGTTCTGCGCAGCCACGCGCTCAACATTCTGGCAATCACGCTGGCGCCCATCTTCACGCTCCTGCTGTTCTTCTTCGAGCTGGACCTGGAGCACCCCGCGTGGGGCATCGCCGTGTTCGTGGCCCTGGGCGCAGCCCTGCATGGGATCGCCCTCCTGCACCCGGCGCGTGCCAACGGCCTTCCTGGGTTCCGCAACCCCTACCTCATCACGGGCATCCTGGCGACCCAGATCCCGTTCTTCGTGCTGACATTCATGCCCGATGCGCAAGACTGGAACGACTCCTTCGCCCGCGCCTTGCACCAACCATCCGAAGCAGTCGTTCCCGCCCTGGCAGGCATCTGGCTCGCCGCGGGATTGGCCATCGCCGCCGCCGCATCGTTTGGCGCTTGGCGCAAGGGCCGCCCCATGGACATCGCCGTTCTGGCCGTGGCCGTGGTGCCCGTGATGCTTGCACTGTTGATCCCCAGCGACCTGCTTGCCAACCTTCTCTTCCCGGCGGCGCTGATCGGCATCATGGTCTTGGCCGTCCAGGCCAAAGATGAGCCGGCATTCACCATGGGGCTCATCCTGTTCGTGGTGGAATTGATCGGCCGGTACATCGAATTCGTCGCCGACGCGGCCAATCCGAGCCTGTTCTTCATCGTCGGCGGGCTGCTGCTTCTTGGCATCGGCTACGGTGTCGAGCGTCTGCGGCGCCGCGTCGTGAAAGACATCCGGGAGGACGCATGAAGATCGGCAACCTCGACCTGTCGCAGCTGGACAGGCGCTGGATCTTCGTCGTCCCGGCCGCGGTGCTCGTCATCCTGTTTGTCTGGGCCTCGCTACCCACCACGGGTGAGCAGGTGCTTCTTCGCACGGCGCCGGTGGATCCACCCGACCTGTTCCGGGGGGACTACGTGGACATGCGCTACGACATCACCGAAGTGGACAATTTCCGATCCATCCGGGGACCCGCCCGGGACGGACAGACCGTCTATCTCTACCTGGCCGAAAGGGGCGACTGGGACGCGGACCGCGACGAGCGCTTCTGGGTCGTGGACTCATGGAGCACGCAGCGCGAGCCCGAGCAAGAGCGCACATACGCCTGCATCAAGGGCAGCGTGATGTCGGTCGGCGACCGGACGATGCGCGTCCAATTCGGCATTGAGCAGTACTTCATCCAGAAGGACGAAAATCTGGAGGATTGGCGCGACGCCGAGGTGGCCATGGTGGTGGGCCTGCGCGACTGCCAGGCGCGCATCATCTCCGCCCACGTCAACGGCGAGCGCTGGCCGTAGGGTTCAAGCCACCCGCCGCGCATCCCGCAGCGTGTCGGTGGAGCCCGCGCTCAAGCACCTTGCGGCGCATTTCGAAGATCACGTGAAAGACGTCCAGGCGTTCGTGCGCATCCCCACGGTGTCGGCACAACCCGACCATGCGGAGGATGTGCGCCGCGGCGCTGCGTGGCTCATGGACCGGCTCGCCGCAGCGGGCATGGAGAACATTGCGCTCGTGGAGACATCGGGGCACCCCGCGGTGGTGTGCGATTGGCTTCACGCCGGCGACGCGCCCACGGTTCTCGTGTACGGCCACTACGACGTGCAGCCGGCCGCGAAGGAAGATGGATGGAGCCGCGACCCCTTCGGCGCCGAAGTAGACGGCGACCGCATGTGGGGCCGCGGGACAACGGACGACAAAGGGCAGCTCCTGTGCCACGTGTTTGCCGCCGAGGCATGGATCAAAAGCGGCGGGCTGCCGGTGAATCTGAAGATGGTCTTCGAGGGAGAGGAGGAGGAAGGAAGCGTGCACTTTGGCGAGGTTCTCGACAAGGCGGCTGACCGCCTCGCCGCGGATGTCCTTCTTGTGTCCGATTCCCCCATGCGCGGCGAGAATGAGCCAGCGCTCACGTACAGCTTGCGTGGACTTTGCTACATGCAAGTCGATGTTCAGGGGCCGGGCACGGATCTCCATAGCGGCACCTACGGTGGAGCTTTCTGGAACCCCATCGAGGCTCTGGCACACATGCTGGCCAGCTGCAAGGACCCATCTACAGGGCGGATCTTGATCCCCGGGTTCTACGACGGCGTGGTGGAGCCCAGCGATGCCGAGCGGGCGGCCCTCAATGCCGCCGCAGAAGAGGCAGAAGACGTGCGCCACGCAGCGGGAGCCAAGAGCTTCTTCGGTGAAGCCGGCTGGACCACGGCAGAACGGATTGGCATCCGGCCCACGTTCGAGATCAACGGATTTTGGGGAGGATACACGGGCGACGGCGCCAAGACCGTCATCCCCAAAGCCGCACACGCAAAGATCTCCTGCCGCCTTGTGGCCAACCAGGAGCCACGGCAGATCTGCCGGTTGGTCGAAGACCATCTGCGACTTGTGGCTCCCGAGGGCATCGCGGTCCACGTGACGCATCTGGCCCCGGGTGACGCGGTGCGCACGGACCCTGACCATCCCGCCATGAAGGCCGTGGGCAAAGCCCTCGCAGACACGTTTGGCCAAGCGCCTGCCGCGCTGGCCGAAGGCGGCAGCATCCCGGCGGTGGCGGACATGCAAAAGCGCCTCGGCGTGGCGCCCATCTTGGCCGGATTTGGCCACCGAGACGAGAACATGCACGCCCCCGAGGAGTCGTTCCGGCTGGTCAACCTGCGGCGCGGCCGCGAGGCATGCGCGCGGATCTACGCCGCCCTGGCAAGGTAGGCACGGAAGCCGAGGAACGCGGCGCCAAGGCCCATGGCGCGCGTGAGCACGAGGATCAAACCAGGATCCCCGACGGTCAGCGATGCCCCCGCGATGGCTTTGCCAACGTAGAAGACGATGACCGCCGCAGAGACGAGGCGCGTGCGCTTCTTCACCACACCATCCATGTCTTTTGCCGCGACCAAGAGGGTGACGGCCAATCCGAGAGCAAGCAGGCTGAGGATGCCTTGGCTGGCAAAGAGCATGGTCGGCGGACCGTTGGCATAATCCAAGCGGACACCCCAGTCGCCCACGACCACCGTCGCCGCCGCGCCGGCCAGAAGAACAGCCGCCGCAATGGCTGCTGCAAGAGCCACGGGTGCGGCGATCCAGCCATGGAGCGTGCCACGAAGCAGGTACCAGATGAAGACGCTCAGCACGGCCACGCCCAGAGCGGCCGACACGAACGTGACCGCGAGATTCGCCTTGACCCACGCCACGCTTGGTTCATCCCCGAGACCCGAGGCAAGCAGCGTCGCGCTGCTGGCAAGACCCAGTGCGGCCAGGGCCCACCAAGCGACAAAGAATCGCCGCATCGGATCGCCTCCGCGCCGAAAGATCGAGCCGGCAGTCAGCGCGTAGGCGAGGCCTTCGATGCTGGCCAGGATCGTGTTGGCAAGCAGGGACACATGCCAACAGCGGTCCTGCTGTTTTTCCGTATGCCGTTTGGTGAGCGCAAGCCAACCCTGGCCCCTGCACCCTTCGCCTCGGGCAGGGTGCGATGCGCTTGGTCAGGAGACCACGCGCGATCTTGCCGCGCGCACCGCCAGCCAGGGCAGCGCGAAGGCCGCCACCAGCATGTACGCCAGGTGCCACAGTTCCCAACCCGTCGAGACGCCGGTGCCGACGCTGCGGATGAGGGCGACGGTGTGCGTCAGCGGCAAAGCCATGGCCAGCCACTGGACGGCTTCCGGAAGCTGCCGCAGCGGGAAGAACGTGCCCGAGAAGAGGAACATGGGCGTGATGAAGAGGAAGAACGCGTAGCTGAATTGGTCGATGACGCGCACCTTGGCGCACACGAACAAGCCGATGCCGGCGAACATCATGCCCGCAAGGAAGGCGATGATGGGGATGAGAAGAGCCGTGGGCCAGGTGAGCAAGCCGAACGCCGCGACGACGATGAGCATGAGGCTGGCATTGATGGTGCTGCGGATGGCCGCCCACAGGACTTCTGCCCACAAGATCTCGGAGATGGTCACGGGTGTCGCCATGACTGCCTCCCAGGTGCGCTGGAAGGTCATGCGGATGTAGCTGCTGTACGTGGTCTCCATGAAGGCCGTGTTCATGCTGGTGATGGCAACAATGGCGGGCGCCAGAAACACGATGTACGGCACGCCCTGGATGTCCTCGACGAGGGCACCGAGGCCGTAGCCCATCGCGAGGAGGTAGAGCAGCGGCTCAGCCAGCGGAGGCAGCGCATTCATCTTCCACGTGGCGCGGTAGACTTCCCAGTTGCGGCCGATCATGCGGCCAACGCCGCCGAGGGTGACGTTCACGCAACCTCCTTGTGCCTCGGGGGCGATGGTGGTTCGTGAAGGGCCGATGGTTCGTATGCCCCAGTTGCGGTGGCACGGACGTCACCGAGATGCCGACCCCGCAGCTGGGCCAGACCTGGCGTTGCGCGTGCGGCTTCGAAGGCAGCGCGTTCTTGGAAGCAGAATCGGAAGAAGCTGCGAAGGAATTGGGCGACGCCTTGCGGGGATAGGTCACTCACGCAGCGCCCTCCCGGTGAGGCGAAGAAACACGTCTTCGAGGGTCGCGCGGCGCAGCACGGTTTCGGTGAGCTTGTGGGCATCGCGCAGCCGAAGCTGCTCGCCTTCGAGGTCGTCGCCGTACACGATGATGCGGTCTGGCAGGCGTTCGTGCGCGTCAGCAACATCCTCGGCAACCGCATCGAGAACCTCATCGTCGGCCACCAATTCGAGTGCCTCCTTGCCGCAATGCTTGGCCACCAGGTCCTTGGGTTTGCCTTGCTCAAGGATGGTGCCTTTGTCGATGACGACCAGTGCATCGCACAAGATCTCGGCTTCGTCCATGTAGTGCGTGGTGAGCAGAATCGTCTTGCCGCTGCGGCGCAGCTTCCGGATCGTGTCCCACAGCGCGTGGCGCGCCTGCGGGTCCAGGCCCGTGGTGGGTTCATCCAGCACCAGAAGGTCTGGGTCGTGCACCAATGCACGCGCCACAACAAGCCGGCGCTTCATGCCGCCCGAAAGCTCGTCGATGCGGGCGTCCGCTTTCTCTTCGAGGTTCAGAAACGCAAGCAGTTCCTTGGCACGGGTGCGGGCCTTGTCCTTGGGGATGCCGAAGAAGCGCGCATAGATCTCAAGGTTGGCTTGGACGGTGAAGTCCGGGTCGAGGTTGTCTTCCTGCGGCACCACGCCGAGGTGCTGGCGCACCATTCGCCCGTCGGCGGCATCCATGCCCAAGACGCGCAGGGACCCCCGGGTGGGCGGACTGACGGTCTGGATCATGCGGATGGTGGTCGTCTTGCCGGCGCCGTTGGGGCCAAGCAATCCGAAGCAGACACCGCGCGGGATGGTGAGGCTCAGGTTGTCCACGGCGATGGTTTGGCCGAAGGTCTTGACGAGCCCCGAGGCTTCGACGGCGTGCACGAGGGGCGACCGAGCAGGCACCGTATAGCCGCAGGGGGTAGGCTAGTCCAGCATCGCGTGCGGGTCGTCCAGGAGCCGCACCTTCGCACCGACCTTCTTGCGCAGGCCCGCCAGCAGACGCTCCCGCAGCTGCGCCCGGATGTCGGCCGTGATGGCGACGCAGTGGTGGACCTTTGCCAGCGGATACGGATACCCCAGGTACGCGGCGTCTCGGGCCAGCGGCACCAAAGCCTCCACGTGCTCCTCGGGGCCATCCACGCGGTACGCAAACGGGGCCCGGGCGTGGAGCTTGACGATGTGCGCCTCCATGCCCGGAACGTCGGCGATCCAGGGGCCTTCCGGCCCGAGGGCATGGTAGGCCGGCACCCAAGCGTCCCCCAGGGCGCTGCGCTTGCTGACGGCCAGAACGGCGCGGGATTCGAGCACGGGCGCCCACACGGCGGCTGCCTTGGGAGGAACCCCTTCGATGGCGCCGTCCAAAAGCAGAAGCGCATCCTTGGGCGCGCGGGCGGCGTCGGCTTCGGCCAAGGCGCGCAGTGCTTCCGCAAATGCCTCGGCGGTGCCCGCGCGGGGCGCGTCCAGGCCGCGTTTCTGGTATTCGCTTTCGAGGTGACCCTCGGCGTCATTGGCCAGCACGGTGGTGACGTGCGGCACGGGGTCGATGCGGGGTCCAGGCCAGGCAAGCGCCGCAGCCCGCACAGCCACGGACCAGACGATGCCGTTGTCCACCAGGACCGCGTGCGAGCCATCCACCGCCACCACGTCGCGGCGGCGTTCTCCAAGCGCACGGAAGGTCGGGGTGAACGGCAGCGGGGCGTGGCATGCGTCCACAAGAGTCGCGGCCGCGTCGATGTCTTCCTGGCGCATGCGCCCCCAGGAGGGCCCTCCTGGAAGGAACTTGCGCCCAGGTCAGAGAATCTCTTTGCGAAGGGTTATTTCCGGTGGAGCCTGTGCGACCGTTGGGATGCACACGCTCACGTTCTTCGACGCGCTAGCCGAAGCCCTCGAAGTCCATGGTTACACCGTGACCACGGACGCCGTGCTTGAGGGCAAATCCGGGCAGATCTACTCCGCCCCCATCCTGGCTGAGCGCGACGCCATGGCCATCTTGTTCGACGCCCGCGTCGCCGGCGACGTCGCCGACGCAGAGAGCGTGCGCACCCTCGAAGCCATGGCCCAAGACACCGGTGCCGACGGCGCCGTGCTGTGCCACACCGAACACGCCGACGCCACTGCCGCGGCGACCGGCATCGTCCAGCTCTGGGATGCCAAGCGCGTGAGCGACCTCATGGGCAAGGCCCAATTCCACAAGGCCCTCGGCACCCGGCCGCCCATGTTCGACATCGAAGGCGCCATGGAGAAGCTGCTGCGCGACGGCCCCCCGCCGGCCCCGCAGTTCGACCCCAAGCCCCCCATCGACGTCGACGCCCTGCTTGCTGACACCAAGTGCGCCCCCGAAGTCCTCACGCTCCCGCCGGCATTCCAAGACAAGCCCACCGTGGCTGACTTGATCGAAGCCGCCGAGAAGGACAACATCCTCGAAGACCTCGACATCCCGCTCATTCCGGAAACAAAGCCCGCGCCCGAAGAAGTGGCCGCCGCCGAACCGGAACCCATCCCCGAGATCCCGGAACCCTTGTTCCAGATCGAGCAAGCCGGGCCCAAGGTCCGCGCCAGCAGCGCGCCCAAGCCCGAAGTCGTGGAAGCACACAGGCGCACCAACGGCTTGCCCCGCTTCAGCTACCCCATGCTCCCCGTGCAAGTGCCCTACGACGCCGCCGTGCGCTTTGCCAAGGACAAGGTCCACGGCGTCGCCCGCAGCGAACTCATCGTCCACCCCGTGTACCTGTACGACTACGAATGCGACCTCATCGAGGAAGGCAGCCTCCGCTACGACACCGAAGTGGGCCGCATCGAAGTCGACGGCACCAAGCCGCAGACCCAAGTCGCCGACGTCCACCCCGAAGCCGAAGACCTGTTTGCGCCCATCGCCGGCCTCGGCTACGACGAGCGCAACCTGCGCATCGAACCCGAGAAGGCCCTCAAGCTCGCCCGGGAGCACATCGCCCAACTGCACACCCGCATGGTCGAAGTCGAAACCAGCACCGACGATGACACCTTCTTCTACAAGGAGAAGCGCGCCGTCGCCCCGCAAGCCGAGCACATCCGCATCACGCCCGTCGGCATGTACATGCGCCCCGTCTGGCGCCTCGTCGGCAGCAACGGATCCGTCGACGTCGACGCCATCGACGGCCGCCGCCTCGACGAGAATCTCCGGAACCCCAACAGCGACATCCTCATCATCGACTGATGTGGAGCATCGCGCTCGTCGCACTGGGCGGAGCCCTCGGAGCCGTCGCCCGCTTCGGCGTCAGCACATGGATGCCACGCTACGCGTTCCCGTGGCACACCCTCGCCGTGAACCTGCTCG
>JBFKLD010000006.1:0-15200 GCA_041630755.1 Thermoplasmatota archaeon | reverse complement strand
GCGGCGTCTTCGTCGCCGTCGCAGTTGCGGCGCTTGGCGGCGTGGAAGTATGGGTGGCCGTAGTGGCCCTGGATGGGGGCGCTGCCGATGATGCGGCAAAGGACGCCGCCACTGGTGTGAGGCGCAAGGCCGATGGCCAATTGGCCGATCATGTCTTCCTTCGTCTCCGCGTTGTAGTAGGGCTTGAGGCCGTAGAACTTGACGAGAAGCTCATCCACGTACGTAGCGGTCCGGAAGAAATACTCGAGGCACGAGTCGCTGACCACGAGGTCCTGGACCCGCAGCTCGAGCATCTGGTCGTCGCGCTCCAGCGGCTGGCCGTGCATGTCGTGCGTGTAGCCCAAGGCGACAAGCCGCTCGACGGGCGCTTTGATCTCCTTGGGTTTGAAGTGCGTGATCGGCACGTCCGTCATGTCGAACCGCACGGTGCCGTCCTTGAAGTTCCAGAGCCCATGCTTGGCGCGCAGGATGCTCTTTTCGAGTGGTTCTGGCACGCGTTCCTTGTTGATGACCGAGGCGATGCACTTGGTCGGGTCGGGCAGCCGGTTCATCTGCAGCCGGGCAAGCGCTCGCCTCACTTCGGCGCGGATGTCCACGGTGACCGAGTTGCGTTCAAAGCCTGCGTCGGGCCGTTTGGGGGCCGGCACGGTGTGTCCGCCGCAGCGATCGCATTCGATGCGCCAATTCTTGGCGCTGCAGGCTTCGCACACGCGCTCGTCGACTTCGATGTCGATGGTCCCGAGGGCCACGGCGTCTTGCACCTTGCGCTGGTTGCCGACGGCTGCGCCGAGGGGGAACATGCCGTGGCTTGGCGGCTTGAACTTGCGCACGTCGGCCTTCTCGGGACGGCCGATGCGGCCACCCACACGACAAGGTGCACGGGGCACGAGGGGGAATCCTGCCAGCCGGCTGGCAAGCTCGACGCTGGGGTAGCGCGTCGTGAAGTCCGGTTGGCACATGTCCACCAGCATCCGCCGGCGATCGGTTTCGATGACGCTGCCTTCAACGAGGTCGAGGCCGAGGCAGCGCAGAAGCGGAAGCCCCAGGACCTCGTTGATGCGCAGCCTGTCGCCTTCGACGCGGTGCAGGCACAGCAGCCGCACAAGCAGTTCCTTGTGCTCTTCATCCCGCGGCAAGAGCAGGTCGCCATCCCAGGATGCGTGCTTGGCCACCCAGTCGGACAGTTGCCGGATCTCGGCCGGTTCCAGGTCGTGCCAGAGAAGGGTTCCGTCGGGGTGGAGAGGCACCCCGGTGGTCTCCGCCAGCTCCACCATCTTTTCGCCCGTGACAGAGCCGCTCGGGAAGGCATCTTCCTCGCCGGTCGCCTGGGCGTGCTTTTGCACCCACCATTCCCAGCACCATGAGCTGTGCGGAAGCAGGGCGTTGTTCTCGGCAAATTCGCCGAAGGGGATCAAGATCTCGCCAATGTCGACGATCTCGCTGATGGCGGGCCGGACCTCCTTGACCTCCGCGACCGTGTGGAGGCGGCGCAGGTCGCCGTTCTTGAGCAGGACCGTGGGCCCTTCGATGGTGTCGCACGGCGTGGCCAGGGTGCCTTTGCCCGGGCGTTCGACCTTGAGCTGGGTGCCCACGGCCAGGAAATCGTCCACGACGTGCATCGTGGCGGGATGGAATGCGTTGCTGGCAAGTCCTGCGGTGCGGGCGCGCCCGTAGCGCAGGCGGAAGGCGCCAACGCGGCTGGGGTGGCCCAGAACGGGGCGGCCGGCGATGATGTCCTTGACGAATTTGGGGATGGGCGGGATGTCGGGGATGCCGTCGCCTTCTTCCTCCCCTTCGTCGTCGCTTTTGCCCTTCTTCAGGAACGTGCCGAGGAAGTCCCAGCCCTCAAGCTGCAGCTTGTCCACGTGCTTCATCAGCTTGGGAGCCTTGAGGACCAGCCCCTCGGCCATGACCAGGCAGGCTCCGCCGCGCAGGGCGTTGGTCTCGACGCGCGGAAGGTCGCGGTTGCCGGTCACTTCGACTTGCTCGGTGCCTTCTCCGTTGATGCAGATGGGGCAGTTGCGGGCGATGAGCTCGATCTCGTCTCCGGTGGGCGTGTACTGGAGGTTGGCCTCTTGCTTGTAGGCCGGGATCTCTTCCTTGTAACGCTCGACTTCGCCGTCGGTGGGCTTGTAGGATCCGATGCCCAGCTCGCGCCGCACGACGTCCGCGATCAAGACGCTCATGGCTTGCCCGGTGCCGCCTGCTGCGCGGATGGGGCCGGCGAAGAACAGGTCCACGTAGTCGGTGCCGTCCATGTTCTGGCCGATCTTGACCTCGGCGATGCCCTCGAGGGGGGCAACCAGGATGCCTTCGGTCAGGATGCTGAGCCCCGTCCGGACGGCGCCGTCGAGGGCTTCTTCCTTCTTCTTGCCGCCCTTGAAGAGGTCGGCGGCCACTTCGGAGGCGACGCGGAGGCTGACCAGTTCGCGGTTGCCGATTTCGGCAGTGGCTTGCCGGATGCGCGCGGCCACACCTTCGGGGCCCACTTGTGCTTCCACGCGGGCGGCCAGATCCTCGGCGGGCGGGATCTCGACGTCGAGTGACGGGTCGAGGCCCTTGCGCCGCGCTTGCTTGGCCAGGGCGATGCATCGCATCGTCTCGGCATGCAGCGCGTCGAAGTATGCCTGCTGGGCAGGGCTTGCTTGTGGCGGTGTCGCCCGGTCGAAGCCAGAGGCTGCTGTCTGTTCGACCGTTTCCGCCACGCGCCGCCCAGTGTCCATGCATCCATGAACCGTGCGTATAACAAGTCGAACATGAGCCAGCCGCCAAGGCGCAGGCAAGACCCCCAGACGTCACCCAGATTGCACCCACAGAACCCGCCACCCCACCCCAGAGAGGCATTACGAATTCCACAGGAAACAGGCCCCCCGTGGCGCGATTTCATTTCGACAGGTCGGAACCCCTCCTGTTGGATGTCGAAATGTGAGCAACAAAAGGAGTACGATATTCGGAAACCTTTACCTGCTGAGGTAGGTGCCGCGCCGCTGTCCCATTCGATGTGGGGCTGCGGTGAATTCTCATGCACAAGAAAACAATCGGATTGGTGGTCGCCATGCTGCTGGCCATGCCCGTCGTCATGACGGTCAGCGCCGAAGACAGCGAGAAGACGTTCATTGTGGGCCTCACCGGCCCGCCCGGACACGCCAAGGGCGACACGTTCCACGGCGCCACCGTGACCGGCATCAACGACGCGATCGACTTCATCACCGTCACCTCGGACGACCCCCCGGGCTTCATGCAGCGCGCGCAGCATGACCCCAAGGTCCGCTACGTGAGCGAAGACTCCGACACGGCCCTGGGCACCCTGTTCACGCCCAACGACCCGATGCTCGGCCAGCAATGGGGCTTCAACCCCAGCCCGGGCATCAGCGCCTTCAACGCCTTCGACGTGACGACCGGCAGCACCGGCGTCGTCGTCGCCGTCCTGGACACCGGCCTTGACAAGAGCCACCCGGACATCGGCAACTACCTCCAAGGCTGGGACTTCTCCAACGGCGACAACGAGCCCGAGGACCTGAGCCAGTGCGGCCACGGCACGCACGTCGCCGGCACCGTCGGCGCCATCGCCAACAACGGCATCGGTGTGGCGGGTGTCGCCCAGACCACGATCCTCCCGGTCAAGGTGCTGGAATACACCAACCCGCTCTACGGCTGCACCGGCAGCTTCGCCGACATCGCCAACGGCATCACCTGGTCTGCTGACCAAGGTGCCGACATCATCTCCATGAGCCTCGGCTGCTTCGGCTGCAGCGACCAGTCCGTCATCGACGCCATCGACTACGCCACTGCCGCCGGCAGCCTGGTCATCGTCGCGGCCGGCAACGACGGCGCCAACAGCCTCGGCTTCCCGGCCAACGTCGCCAACGCCATGTCCGTGGCCGCCCACGACAGCAACGGCAACAAGGCCAGCTTCAGCAACTACGGCAGCGGCCTCGACATCACCGGCCCCGGCGTCGGCATCGTCTCCACCACCGGTGGCGGCTACGCCACCTGGGACGGCACCTCGATGGCCACCCCCCACGTGAGCGGCGTCGCCGCACTCGTGCTGGCCGCTGGCGGCAGCTACACGCCCCAGCAGCTGCGTGACCACCTGAAGAACACCGCATCCGACCTCGGCATGTCTGCCAACCAGCAGGGTGCCGGCGCGGTCAACGCGTGCGCTGCCGTCGGCGGCGTCAACTGCGGCGGTGGCGGCGGTGGCGGCGGGGGCGACCTGCACACCCACGACATCGACCACTGGCGCACGGGCTCGGCCAAGAAGGGTGACGTGTTCATCCAGGTCTGGTCGTCGGACGCCGCCGAGGCGCCGATGAACGGCGTCTCTGTCACGATTGACGTCAGCAAGGCTGGCGGTGGCAGCGCCACCGGCACGGCCAGCACCGGCAGCGACGGCAGCGTGACCTTCAAGTGGGCCCGCCAAGGCAGCGGCACGTACACCAGCTGCGTGACCGGCATGAGCCTGAGCGGATACACCTGGGACAGCGCCGCGGGCCACGCCGCCAACGGCAACTGTGAAACGGAAGCCGTCTGAGATGGTGACCCATCCCTTTTCCCCTTCCCCCTTTTGCGGCACTCCGATGCGTGCCCTCTTCCTGCTGATTCTGCTGATCGCACCTGCCGCAGCCCATGGCTCCGGCCACGACGAACCATGGCCGGATGACGACCCCGCAGCCGTGGAAGCGGCCCGGAAGGCCGGCTTGTTCGGCGCGTTCTCGGCGCGCCCCGGCGGGGCCTCAGGGGACTTCGTCTCCTTCACCACCGACGCCAGCGGCATCCATGTTTCCCTCCAAGGAACCCCCATCTACACCATCCACGGCACCTTCGGGACGCCGGATCTGCACGGACCTTCCGCCGTGTGGCCGGCCCGTGTGGAGGTCCACGACAACCGCTACGCGTGGGCGTTGGCGACTGGCGACTTCACCGTCAACATCACGTTCCCTGGCCCGACCACCACCGTGCCTGGTGGCCTCGATGCCATGGTTGGCGACACGCAGATTTCGCTGCGCACAACGGCCCCCGTGCAGCGCACCACGGATGGCTGGGCGCTGGAAGGCGGATCGCTGTGGGTTTCGCTCGAACCAGGCATTGCCGTGCACGGGACAACGCCAGGCGCTTGGGCACTCATCGCCCACGCCGACGGGGGCATCGCGTCCGACTGGCTGCGCATCGACGAGGCCCCGTTCAAGGTCCTGTCTGCCGCACCAGACAGTCTTGCCATCGAAGCCGTTGGCACCATTGGCGACGGAGCGCTCGACCAGCTTGTGCGCATCGAGAGCGTCGGGATCTTCACGGGCACAGACAAGCACGTCTTGCGCCACGGCGGCATCCACTACGCGCGCGATGCCTCCCTTTCGGCCCCCGGCTTCCACGTGACGGGCACCGACATCGTCACGCACACGGTGCGCGAGGCCACCGGCCACAGCGGCCGCATGAGCCTCGAACGCGACACGATCGTCCCCGTCGCTCAGATCACGTTCAGCGGATTGGACCCCTACAACCCCTTGGCGCAAGAGCCCCGTTTGGACGCCGTCGTGCCGGAGCCCGTCTATGGCACCCTCACGATCGGCGACTACGTCAAGAAGACCGTCCAGCCCGCCTACGAAGTCGCGTTCCGACTGACCGGCCTCGAGCCCGACACCGCGTATGCGTACACACTCGAGCTTGAAGACGCCGCAGGCAACGTCGGCATCCAGGAGGGCACGTTCCGCACGGGCGCCGGGCCTGCGTACGGAGCCAGCATCCAGATCACGCCCACGGCAAGCGGATTCACGTTCGAAGCCCACGGTGTTCCCGAAGGCGCTTCGGTCGCCTTGTTCGCGGACAAGCGCCCCGTCACGCAAGAGGCCACAATCGAGATCGCCAACGGCACGTGGAGTGGATCCTGGACCGGTCCTGTGGCGACGTCCATCCGCGGCGAAGTGCGCGCAGGCGGGACCGTGATCGCCAACGATGACGTCCAGCTCACGAAAGGATCGCCCATGCCGTTTGCGGGCTTGGCGCTCCTTGTGGCCCTTCTTCGCCGGCCCAACGTTTCATAACGGGCAGTGGCCGTCGCGGCGGGCATGAAGAGCCTCGTTGCGCTGATGCTTGCAAGCCTCGCGCTGGCCGGATGCTTGTCCAGCCCCGACGAAACGCCCGCACCCACGCCGGTGGACCGCAACTACGACGGCGTCGTCGTCGTGGCTGTCGTCGACAGCCGCACCAACCCGTACCTCTACGACTTCCACGGCGACCACATGCCGCAGCACCGCAACGCGGACCCGATGGACGACTTGCCCCTCGATGAAGACCCGAGCACCTGGGTCCCGGGCTTCCCCGACCCGGCGTCCTTTGCTTCCTTCAACCGGCTGGACCTGAGCCTGGCCGACGATGAATCCACGCGCAGCAACGAGCTGCACGACGCGGACGCCGCGCAATGGGACAAGGTCAAGCAAAGCAGCGGCAACGAGAACGGCGGCATCCACTACAACTACGTGCCCGGCACCAAGGTCATCGGCCACATCACCTTCAACTCGGGCGATGGCTACGCTGCCAGCAGCCACGGCGTGGGCACCAGCACCGTCGCGGTCGGCAACTACCACGGCTCCTGCCCCGAGTGCCTTCTGGTGTTCGTGGACGGCACGCGCGAGGAAGCCAACGAATGGGTCGCCAAGCAAGACTGGATTGACGCCCAGACCAACAGCTGGGGCCTCAGCACCGGCCTGCGCGACCGCATGTACGCCGGCAGCGACACGGAGCTTCAGAAGGAAGCCGTGAGCCGCGGGCAGCAGATCTTCTTCAGCGCCGGCAATGGCCAAGCCAACACGTTCACCGCCCCGAACCCGACGCTCTTTAGCAGCCAAGAAGGCCCCGACTGGATCATCACCGTCGGCGCGATCAACCCGAACGACGGAAGCAGCTACAGCGGCCACGGCAAGCCCAGTGACATCGCCGCCGTCGGCAGCGGCTACCCCAGCGGCGGCTACTGCGACGGCACCGTCAACTGCACCGGCAACTTCGGTGGCACCAGCAACGCCACCCCGGTGACGGCGGGCATGTACGCCAAGGCCCTCCACGAGCTGCGCCGCATCATGCAGACGACGACCCGCGTCCAGAGCGAAGGCGTCATCGCACAAGGAAATGGCAACTGCGGCGAGGCGAACCCCACCTGCGCTCTTGCGGACGGCGTGCTCACCATTGACGAGCTGCGCACGGCGCTCTTCCAAGCCGCCGGAAACAACGCCCCCGGCTGGACCACCGGCGGCGCCAACTACGAGTCGACGGACGAGATGACGTTCCTCGCCGAAGGCCATGGCTCGTTCTGGGCCAAGCTTCGCCCCGACGACTACACGGCCGAAGTGAACCGCATCCTCGGCTACGCCACCGGCACCATCGAGCACGACCAGAGCCAGGACGAACTGGAATGGTTCATTGTGGACTCTTGGTGCCGCCAGATCCTCTGGGGCTCCTGGGACGGCGGCTACTTCGTCGCCGGCAACACGACGCTTCCGGCCGCAGACCCCGAATGGCCGGCCCGCACCAACACGCTGCAAGAATGCCCCACGACCTGGAAGGCCATCGTGGACGCCGAAAAGCAGCGCGACCGTGCCTGAGCTTCCGGAAGTCGAAACCATCCGCAGGGGGCTCGAGCGTGAGCTTTGCGGCCACACCATCGTCCGCGTGGACTGGCGCGGCGGCCCCCTGCGGCATGCGAGCCCGCGACCCCTTCGTTGCTTGCAGGGGCAGCGCGTGCGCCACGTGCGCCGCTATGCGAAGTTCCTCTACCTCGACGTGGACGACGGACACATCATCGTGCACCTCGGCATGACGGGCAAGCTTCTCTTCTGCGCGCCGGACGAACCCGAGCGACCCCACACGCACTTGATCTTGGGCCTCGACGACGGGCGTGAATTGCGTTACGTCGATCCGCGCCGCTTCGGCAGCATCCGGTACACCGACAGCCACGACACCGCGACGACGCATTACGGCGTGGATGCACTCTCGCCCGCATTCACCGCCGCGCATCTTGCGGACAGGTTGGCCGCCTCCGGGGCTCCGCTGAAGGCGTTCTTGCTGGACCAGACGAAGGTGGCCGGCGTGGGCAACATCTACGCCTGCGAAGCGCTCTGGCGCGCCGGATTGTCGCCTCGGCGACTGGCCAAGAACACACCCCGCAGCCGCGTGGAACCGTTGCGCAAGGCCGTGGTGGATGTGCTGGAAGAGAGCCTCGCCCAGGGCGGCACGAGCTTCAACGACTACGTGGACACCATCGGCGAGCCGGGCAAGTTCTTGCTGCAGCTGGCCGTCTTCCAAAAGGAAGGCCAGCCCTGCCCCCGCTGCGGGGCAGAGGTGCGGCGCATGGCCCAAGCCGGCCGCAGCACGTTCTACTGCCCCGGTTGCCAGCGGTGAACAAAAGCGGCGCCGCGAGGGACTTTTATCACACGCATTCTATCACGTGTTGATGACCGAAGCCGTCGAAGTGACGAAATCTCTTGACCTCGTCATGCCAGATGGGCTCACCTACCGCGTCCGGCCCGGCCCGTACGGAAAGGGCATCTCGGTGACCCCCATCGTGCCAAAGGTCCAGGCGACCCCCCACACGCCCGGCCCCCGGGGGCGGCCCCCGCGAGCAAGCACCGTCCGGTTGCGCAAGATCTTGCAAGCCGACGCAGACAGCCACCAGCTCAAACCGGCCAAGGAATACGTCGACTGGCTGCTTCGCAACGACTCGACCATCGGCGTGCAGGTGGCGCGCCAAGTGGTGTACCGCGAGAGGCGGCGCGTGCAATGAATTGGAGCGAATTCTGGCCCCACTACTTGGCCGAGCACAGCCGCCCGGGCACCCGCGCCATGCACTACGCCGGCACGTTGCTTGCAGTGGTGTTCATCGGCCTCAGCTTCGTGTCCCCGTGGTTCCTTCTCGGGGCCCTCGTGACCGGCTACCTGTTTGCCTGGCTTGGGCACTTTCTCATCGAGCACAACCGCCCCGCCACGTTCCGCTACCCGTTCAAGAGCTTCCTGAGCGACTGGAGGATGGCGAGCCTGTTTCTTGTGGGCAAGATCCGCCAAGAGTACGCCAAGCACGGCCTCAACCCGCGACCGGACGGTTCTTGAGAGCCCACCCGGTGGGCGCCGTGTTGCATTTCACGTTCGACGGCAAAGCCATCCCGTTTGAGGAAGGCGACACGCTTGGAAGCGCCCTGCACCGCGCAGGCATCCGGACCATCAGCCGGAGCCTGAAGTACCACCGCCCGCGCGGCCTCTACTGCTGCACGGGCTCCTGCGCAAGCTGCCTCGTGGCCGTGGACGGGGTGCCCAATGTGCCCGCGTGCATGGAGCGAGCCCAAGCCGGCCTCGACGTGGATTCGCAGAACACCCTCGGCGGGGCCAAGCGCGACTTGTACAGCGTCGTGGACAAAGTCTACCGCAAAGGGTTCGACCCCCACGCCGCATTCACAAAGTCCACGGTCATGAACAAGGTCTTCCTGAAGACAGTCCGGCACATGTCTGGCCTCGGCGATGCGCCGACGGAGGCGCGGCCTTCGGATGCGAAACGATTCACGAAGCACGTCCACCACCTCATCATCGGAGCAGGCTTCCATGGCCTGAACGCAGCCAAAGAGCAGGCATCCAAGCGCCGCTCCACGCTCATCGTTGACGAACTTCCTCGCATTGGCGGAAGCGCCTTGTGGGACCCGCTCGACGATGCCCATGCGCTGGCGGCAGAGGCCACCAAATGGCCCGGCGTCGAGGTGTGGACGGATGCCGTGGCGTTTGGCTACTACGACGACATGGTTGCGGTGCGGTTGGGCGATGACCTTTACGAGATCACGGCCGACCGCATCACGCTGGCCCCAGGCACCCATGACGCTTGGCCGTTGTTTGACGGCAACGACAAACCCGGCGTTCTCAGCTTGCGCGGCGCGCAGCGGCTCATGGGCGAGCACGGAGTCCTGGCAGGCAAGCGCATCGTCATCCACGGGCAAGACCCGGGCCAAGGGTTTGCCGACCAAGTGAACGCCCTCGGCGGAGAGGTCGTGGCACGGGGACTCGTGGAAGCGGCCGCAGGCAACCCCGCTGTGGCCAAAGCGAAAGTGGATGGCAAGTGGGTGCGCTGCGACGCCGTGGTGTGCAACATCCCGGGCATGCCCCGCATCCAATTGTTCCAGCAAGCTGGATGCGCACTCACCTTCACCGACGGCGCCTTGCGCCCGGCCATGAACGACGGCGGAAAGATCCGCGACGGACTCTACGGAGGACTCCCATGAAGACGATGGTGTGCCGCTGCGAAGACATCACGCTCGATGACTGCGAGCAAGCATTCGAAGATGGCTACCGCTGCTTCGAGGACATGAAGCGCTACTTGGGCGTCGGCACGGGCCCGTGCCAAGGAAAGGCGTGTGTGCAGGCCACCTTGGCGCTGCTATCCGAAGCCATGGGCGTGCCCGCCGAAGATCTGGACATCATGACGTTCCGCCCCCCGGTGCGACCCGTGCCCTTCTCCACCCTGGCGGCGGAGGACGCATGATCGGGCAGGCCCCCAAGAAGGACCGTTACCAAGCCGTCATCGTCGGGGGCGGCGCGATTGGATTGAGCATCGCCTACCAGCTCGCAAAGCGCGGCATGCGCGACGTGCTGGTGCTGGACAAGGACAGCCTTGTCAAGGGAGCCACCGGCCGCAACGGCGGCGGCGTGCGGGCACAATGGACGACGGAAGAGAACATCATCCTCGCCAAGAAGAGCTTGCGGGCCTTCGACCGCTTTGCCAAGGAAACCGGCCACAATGTCTTCCTTCGCCGCGGCGGCTACTTGTTCTTGACGCGCAGCGAAGCGCAGCTGGCGGTCCTGAAGGAGGCCGCAGCGTTCCAGAACCAGCACGGCATCCGCACCAAGGTCATCGACTTGCCCGAAGCCGAGCGCATCATCCCCGGCCTCAGCACCGAGGGATGCGTCGCAGCGACGTTCAACCCCGATGATGCGATTGTCTTCCCTTGGCCCCTCGTCTGGGGCTGGAAGGACGCAGCCGAAAAGCTCGGCGTGGAGGTGGCGACGTTCACCCACGTGACGGGTCTCAAGACGCGCGGCGGCGAAATCACCCACGTCGAGACCAACCGCGGCACCATCGCATGCGATTGGGTCGTCAACGCCAGCGGTGCGTGGGCCAAGCAGCTGGCAGGCATGGGCGGCGTGGATCTACCCAACCGGCCGGAGCGGCACGAGATCCTCGTCTCGGAGCCCCTCAAGCCATTTCTTGACCCCATGCTGGTGGACTTGAGCACAGGGTACTACGTGAACCAGGACATGCGCGGGGAGATGGTCGGCGGCCTGGGCGGCGACCACCGCGAAAGCATGGACTGGGGAAGCAGCCTCGAATTCATGCGCGACTTTGCCAAGCAGACCGTGCGCCTCTTGCCGCGGCTGGGCCAAGTGCGCGTGCTTCGGCAATGGGCCGGCAGCTACGACGTGACGCCGGACGCGAAGCCCATCTTGGGCGTCGTCGAAAGCGGTCCAAGCAACTTCGTCCAAGCCAACGGGTTCAGCGGCCACGGCATGATGATCAGCCCCATGGTGGGCGTGATGATGGCCCAGCTCATGACGGGCCAGAAGACCGAGGTTCCCCTGCGGCCCTTCGCTCTGGAGCGCTTTGCGCGTGGCGAGAGCCGCCCAGAAGCCATGGTCATCGGCTGAGGGGGCGAAGCGACCCTTTTATGGCATCTGACGCCCAGTGGATGGCGTGCCCGCGAAGCTGGAGCCCCTTTCCGACATCGACCTGCGCGACGCCCTCGTCGTCATCGCATTCCCGAGCGTAGGAAGCGCCGGCAGCATCGCGGCTCACTTCCTGCAGCATCACTTTGACTTGCCCCTCGTGGGGCACGTGCGCGTGGCAGGCCTGACTGGAGCCGTCGCCGTCCACAATGGCATCGCAACCAGCCCCATCCGCGTCTTCGGCGGAGAGCTTGCGTGCCAATTGGACGGCGAGTGCCCCCACATCTACATCGTCGCCGCAGAGCTGGAGCTGCCGCAAGAGGTTGTCCAGGATGCGGTGGACGCAGTCCTGTCGAGCGCCCGCGACGGCGGAGCACGGATGGTGCTCGCGCTCGACGCCGTGCGGCGCCAGGAAGACGACCGGACCCCAGATGTGTTCGTGGTGGCCACGAACGAGGCGGACAAGCAGATGCTCAGCGAACGCACGCATGCCGACGCCGTCGGTCGAGCGTTGCTGGTCGGGCTCACGGCGGAGCTCCTGCACGCGGGCCCCAAAGCAGGCGTGCGCACGGGAGCCATCCTGGTCGAAGCGGACGAGCAGCTTCCCGACGCGCGCGCGGCGGCCGCTCTGGTCCACGCCCTTGATTCGATGATCCCGGAAGTGAAGATGGACGCGCAGCCACTCCTGGCCGAAGCTGCGGCGATTGAAGAGCAGCTGCGCGCGGCCCAAGAAGCCGTGCCGGCCAAGCCAGCCCCAGGCACCTTCATCTGAGGGCGCAAGAAGGGAAGAGGGAGGCGCCGAGCTCAGGCTTCGACGGGCTTCATGGCTTCCGCGATCTTGTCGCGGATCGTGGAGCAGGTCTGCTCCATCTTGGCCGCCTCGACCTTCGTGAAGGGAACTTCGACGATGCGCACAAGGCCACCACGGCCCAGGACCGCCGGCACGCCCGTGGCCACATTCTCCTGGCCAAATTCGCCTTCAAGGATGCAGCAGGACGGAATCTCCTCCTGCGTGTCTTCGAGGATGGCCTTGACCATGCGCGCGGTGCAGACACCGGGAGCGTAGGCGGTGGCGCCAACGCGCTCGATGATCTCCATGGCGCGGCCGCGGGTGCGGGTCTCGAGGTCGCCCCAGTCCATGTCTTGCAGCTCAGGGCTGCTCATGCTCGGAACCGGGAACATGGTCTCGCCGTGCTCGCCGAGGATGGTGGCGCGCACTTCGCGGTTGTCGGCCAAGTCGCGCACGATGTCGGTGAGGCGGGCGCTGTCGTGGAGGCTGCTCATGCCGATCACGCGCTCGCGGGGGAAGCCGAGCTCCTTCTGGCACACGTACAGAAGCACATCCACGGGGTTCGTGACAAGCAGGAAGATCGTGTTGGGGCAGCGCTGCTTGACTTCCTTGCAGATGCCGCGCACGATGCCGACGTTCTTGTGCAGCAGGTCGAGGCGCGTCATGCCAGGCTTGCGCGGCAAGCCAGCGCTGACGACGACGATGTCGCTGCCTTCGAGCAGGGCGTAGTCCGTGCCACCGTGCACCTTGGTCCGCCGGCCGAAGCCGACACTGGCGGTGTTCAGGTCGAGGGCGCGGCCCACGGCGGCTTCCTCCATGATGTCGACGACCGCGATCTCATCGATGCGGTCGGTGAGAGCGAGGGTTGCGTAGATCGAATTGGCGCCGATGGTGCCGGCGCCGACAAAGCCCACCTTCATGGAAGCGCGCACAGGGGTCCAAGGCATAAGTGCGACGGCACCCCTTGCCGGCGCTGGTTCAGTGCTTTTGGTCGTGGGGCAACGCGTCCAGGACCTCGACCTTCCTCTGGAGGACCGTCAAGACGATGACCACCATGACGAGGGCCGCAAACAGGGCAAAGACGCTGCCTTGGGTCACGAGGAAGTTGTACAGCGCATGCAGCGCCACGGCCACCACATAGAAGGGCAAGACCATGGCCGCGACGCCGTTTCGGGTGATGACGCTGCTGAAGCCGAAGCCCAGCAGAGCCGTCGTGGCGGTGTGGAGGAGCATGCTGCTGAAGATGCGAAGCACCACGGTCCAGATGGCAAACTCGGCGTTGTGCTGGTTGAGCGCGTCGATGGCGTAGAGGAGGTTCTCGGTGGCGGCGAAGCCCAACCCGATGGCACCCCCGAAGATGATGCCATCCTCGATCTCCATGACGTGGGGCTTGAGGAACACGAATCCCATGCCTTTGCTGAATTCCTCCACGATGGGGGCCGCGATGACGACACTGATGAAGTGCGCATCCAGCGCAAAATCGGCCCCTGGCGCAGCAAAGGCGACGTTGAACAGATAGTGCAGGATGACGGCCACGCCGACGCCGACGGTGCCGCCGAAGAACAGGGCGCCAAAGACGACCCGCAGGGGGTTGCGGCCGTGCTTTTCACGCGCCCGCAGCCACAGCGCGTACAGCACGGGCGGCAGCAAGCTCAAGCTGATGACGAGGAGCCAGACGGTCCACGGGGCCACGCGTGGGCACTGCTTGAGCCGCATAAGGGAGTGCCGGCATGTTCTTGGGCAATGCCACTACGCCAGGCTTGTGCGCTACGTGCTCGACACGGCCGTCCTGCTCTCGGGACGCGACCCGCCCCACGGTGTTTGGATGACCACCAGCGAAGCTGCCGCCGAGGTGAAGCCCGGCGGCCGTGACGCGCGGCGCTTCTCCAATTGGCAAGATCTGGGTCTGCGCATCATGGACCCGAGCGGCATGGCCCGCCAGGACGTGGAGGACACGGCGCGCGGCAGCGGCACCCTTGAGCGGCTGAGCCATGCGGATCTGAGCTTGCTTGCGCTGGCGTTGGAGCAGAAGGCGACGCTGCTGACCGACGACTACACGATCATGGACGTCGCCAAGCGCATGGACATCGATTACGAGCCCGTGCTGACGGAGGGCATCAAGGACCAGAAGGCGTTCAAGCCCCGCTGCACGGGGTGTGGCAAGTGGTTCGACGCGCCGCAGCCAGATTGTCCGATTTGCGGAAGCCCCGTCAAGAGCAAGCCCGTCAGCTAAACGATCTCGACGAGGCTCCGGCCCGTCATGTACGACGCCGCGGCAGGCACCGTCTCTTGGCCAAGGATCTCCCGCAGCGGGCCGCCAGCTGCGTTGACGCGGCCGAAGCCTTGGTTCTGGGAACCTTCGAGCGTCCAATGGATGCGCGTGGGTTCGGGCACATCGATCCACCATGCCTGTGCGATGGATTGGTCGATGGCCGGCCCGGCGATGTCCACTTGCACGTCGTAGGGGCCCCCGAGCCACGGAACAGACGCGCGGGCGTTTCCAGCGCGGAAGGCACCAGCATCGGACACAGCATCCACGAGGGTGGGTGCCTGCATCGCATCCCCGATGCCCCACGCAGCAAGGGCATCTTCGAGCGGGGCGGCGTCACTGAGCCACCACAGCAGGTAGGCATGGTTGGCTTCGGAGCCATCCGGGCTTTCGATGGCCACCCCGACAGCGCTCCAGGCGGGGTTCTGGATGGCGTTCTCCAGGGTGCCGTTG
>JBFKLD010000005.1:0-15638 GCA_041630755.1 Thermoplasmatota archaeon | reverse complement strand
CGTGCCGTGCGACCACCTAGAAAAGACGCGCCTGAGCGCCACCGAGGTGCGCATCGCCACGAAGGAATTGGACGTCGAAGGCAAGCGCGTGGCCATCGTGGACGACATGATCGCCTCCGGCGGCACCATGATCAAGGCCGCCGAACAGCTCAAGGCGCAAGGCGCCAGCAGCGTCATCGCCGCTTGCACGCACGGATTGTTCACCGGCGGCGCCGTGCCGCGGCTCCTGGCCCAATTCGAGCGCGTGCTTTGCACGGACACGCTCGAGGCCGAGTGCGACGCCGTGTCGTGCGCCGAGGCCATCGCGGACGCTTTGCGCGTGCCTGCGTGAGCCTCGAAGCAGCGGGACAAGGCCCAACGGTTATGTATGGCCTCTGAGTCGCCCGGCCAGCAGGCCTTCGGGCCGGTGATTTTCTCATGAAACGCGGATCTCGTGCCTGGAAGAAGCCGGGCAACCAGCGCTGGAAGTGGCGCAAGAAGAAGATGCGCCGCCGAAAGCGGGCGCAGAAGATGCGCAAGGCGTAATCTGATTCTCTTTTTCCTTTTTTATCTCGCACACGCACCTCTTCGGGGATATGGTGTAACCAGGCATCATTGGTGGCTCCAGTTATGGAGATGACGAGAAGAGGGTCAGCCGAACCGGGGTCGCTCCCCGGCCATGATGAATGACTGGAGCGCTGATCCATAGGAGTGACCACCCGATCTGGGTTCGAATCCCAGTGTCCCCACTACGGGCCTTGCCCGCCCTGCCGATCGGCAGCGCACTTGCGATACGTCCAAGTGCCCCTTTTTCCTGGAGCAATCAAATGGAAGACAAGATCCCCCTCGTGCTTGGCATTGTGAGCCTCGTGATCGGCGTGCTGCTGTTCGCGGTTAGCGTGGGCGGTGTCTTCTGGCCGGCCACGCCGGTCTCCGACCTGGGCATGCTGTCCACGGTCTTTGTGTTCATCTTGTTCGGTGGCCTCGGCCTCCTGCTGCACAAGCAGACCAGCTGAAGCCCAAGGCCCCTCGCGTCGGCGAGCGCCCCAAGCAACGTCCCGCGCCCCCACAGGCGACGCCATGCAGCCATGCCTCAGCCTAGCATCGGCCAATAGACGTACACCGCGACGAGCGTCAGCGCGATGCTGATGACCGTCATGGGCACCCCCACGCGCAGCAGGTCCTTGCTTGTGAACAAGCCACTGCTGTAGGTGATGACGTTGGCGGGGTTGGCCACGACGAGCAAATACCCATAGGCGGCACCGATGGCGGTGATCATGCCAAATTCGGTGAGCAGCGTGTCGTCTCCGGGGGCCATGACGGCTGCGAGGCTGAGCGCCACGGGGCCCAGCACGGCAGCGGTTCCTCCGTCGCTCATCGTGTTGGTGAGGATGACGCTGAGGATCAAAATGGCCACCAACGCCACGCCCTCGGCTTCGCCACTGAGGACCCCCCGGAACGCCAAGGCCAGCCATTCGGCGGCCCCGGTGTCATTGAGGGCCTGGCCCATGGTGAGCGCAGCGCCGTAGATGAGCGGGACGCCCCACGCGATGCGCTTGCGCGTATCCACCCAGTCCAAGATGCCCGTCAGGAACAGGAGAATGGCCCCGATGATGGCGATGGTGCCCAGGCCGTACCGCGTGCCCACCGCAATCCAGAGGACCACAGTGAGGGCCATGATGAGAAGCGTGCGCTTCTGGGGTGCCGTGAAGGCGCCCGCAGTCGGGATGGCGTCCTTCTGGATGGCACGGTCCGGGACCTTGAAGAGGAACCGGAGCAGGAGGTACCCGACGGGGATCAGCGCCAGCGTGATGGGGGCGGCGCGGATGGTCCATTCGAGGTAGCTGATCTGGACGCCGTACAGCTCGTCCAGGTAGCCGAGGATGATGATGTTGCGGCTACCACCGCTTGGGGTGCCCAGGCCGGCGATGCCCGCACCCAGCGCGATGGCCAGGATGTACGCCGCAGCCATGTTCTTCTCCTTGTGCATGCCCGTGGCACGCAAGATGCTCACCACAAGGGGCAGCATGACGGCCGCCACGGCGTGGTTCGAGATGAACATGGCCGAGATGGCGCTGATGGCGATGATGCCGAAGAGGAGCTTTCGGGTGCTTCCGCCGAGGCGCCCAAGCAGGCGCGCCGCAAGGACGCGGTCGGCTTCGGTCTTGGTGATGGCGTCGGCCAGGATGAGCGAACCCAGAAGGAAGAAGATGGTGTCTTGAGCGTACGGCGTCCACGCCTGATTGGGCGAATCGACGATGCCCAGAAGCACCAAACCCACGCCAGCGCCGAGGGCCGTGACCGGCAACGGCAGGGCCTCCGTGGCCCAAAGGTAGACGATGAGGGCGAAGAGGGCGAGGGCATTCTTGCCATCGACCGTCAAGCCGCCCGGCGCGGGCAGCAGGAAGAGGACCGTGGCGAGGATGGCCCCCACCAGGAGCTTGCGAAAGGCATGGGTTTCCAATCCCCAGCGAGTGACGACGTCGTACCAACGCGTCACTTGCGCACCACCCACACCGGGAGCGTGCTGTGGCCCACGAGCCACCCCACGGTTCTGCTTCTTCCGGTGTGTATGCTGTGCGTGCCGAGGCGGCTCAACGCAATGAGGGCGGCGTTCTTGCCCTTGGCTGCGCGGTAGATGGCCTTGGCTTTGGCTTGGAACATCTTGGGCACCACCACTTCCATGGTGGCCTCGATGCCGTGCTCTTTGAGGATCCAGGCACCCCGGTCGAGGATGCCTTGGGCCTTGTCAGCGTGCTTGGGCTTGGCCACGTGCACGAGATGGATCGGGGCCCCGAGGCCGGTTGCCAGATCAGCAATGCGCGGCAGGGTGGCCACGGCGCGTTCGCTGGCGTCGAAGGGCACCACGATGGGTTGCTCCGGACCCGGCAAGCGGGCATCCTTGCGCACCACAAAGACCGGCCGCTCGGCGTGGTGCACGATGTCCGCGCAGATGCTGCCCCACACGTGCGGTTGAGCCGTGCTGTGGAATCCTCCCACCACGACGGCATCTGCGCCGCTTTGCAACACCACTTGGAACAGCGCGGTGGGCGTTGGTCCGTAGCCAAGCGTCTTCTTGACATCCAAGTCGGGATGCCCCGTGACGAAATCTTCCATGGCGGCTTGGCCCACCCATTCGAGCGCGTGGTCGAGGCTGTTGGCTGCCTCATCCACCGCGTGGCCCATCAGGTGCTCGTCGATGATGTACGTCGCCACCAGGCCGCTTTCGAATGCGTGCGCAAGGTCCACCGCGTACCGGTTGGCCGCATCAAAGCTGCGGGCGGGGTCCACGTGGACAAGAATTCGCTTGAACACCGGGCACGCGATGATGGGGTTCGCGGATGAACCTTCTTAGAAACTCGTGGCCGCCACGAGGATGGACGCCACCGCCAATCCTGCTGCAAAGACGCGCCGAAGGCCAACTTCGGGCAATGTGTGAGCAAGGCGCACACCCGCTTGCACGCCGGCCAACGCACCTACAGCCAGCAGGATGCCAGACCACAGGTCGAGGCCCCGCGCCAGATTTGCCCCCGTCGCCACGGCGGCGGTGACGAAGACCACGACAAGGCTTGTGCCCACGGCGACGTGGGTGCGGGTGCCGGTGAGCACCAGAACCGGCACGGTGACCAGGCCGCCGCCGATGCCAAACAGTCGCCCCGCCAATCCCGCCACGGCCCCCAGCGCGGCCAGCAGTGGCACCGGCGCGTGATCGGTGCGGGGTTCCGGCGCACGCGCCACCATGCGCCAGGCAGCAAACGCCATGAGCGCAGCGAAAGCCAGCTTCAGCCACGGCACCGGCGTGCGCGGAAGAAGCCAGTCGCCGGCCGCAACGCCCAGCAACGCGCCAGCGGCCATCCATGCACCCATGCGCAGGTCCACGGCACCTTTGCGGTGATGCGCCCAGACGCCAAGAGGGCTCTGGATGGCGATGGCAAAGAGGCTCAAGCCGACGCTCGTGACCCACGGTAGGCCCAACCCGTAATGCAGGGCAGGAGTCATGAGGATCCCGCCTCCGACGCCCAGGAGACCGCTCAGGATGCCGGCACCGAGGCCGGCGGCAAGCAGTGCCACCCATTCCATCACGCATGGGCAGCGCTGGGTCGAAGTTTAAAGGAAGGGGAGGCGCGTGAGCGCCTGGCCACCGGAGGATGGTGGACTGCGCGAGGGTGACCCACCGGGCCACAGTCGCGCTCCCCGTCAACGCTTCTTTTGGACCTGCGCCATCATAGCCGTTTGCGTTGGGGCAGGCCGGGTGCGGGGACGCACGGGGCGTGTGCTGCCCGGCGGGTAGAAGCACGGCACCACCAGCATCGTTGCCAGCCACATGACCACGACGCTCACCGCGGTGGCAAGCAGCGTTCGCCTGACCAGCAGGTCCGTCTGCAGGCTGAAGATGCTGAACGCCACCAGGGTGGTGACGCTGGTGAGAAGCACCGCCTTGCCCACGAAGCGGTAGACGCGGTTGCGGTCACGGGTCTGCTCCATGTTCCAGATCAAATGGATGGCATCGTCGGAGCCGATGGCCATGATGAACACCATCGGCAGCATGAGCCCGACCGACAACCCGAGGCCCATCAGCGGCAGCAAGCCAAGCCACCAGACACCGGTGGTGATCATGATGGACGCCACGCAGGCCGTCGCCCGCACGTTGCGCGTGAGCGCCGCGATCATCACGACGACCAAACCGAAGGAAAGGTAGGCGATGTTGTTGACCCACGGTTGCTCCTTGGTGATGAACAAGTAGCTGAAGGCGTTGTTTCCGAACAAGTGGACGCTGAGGCCGGTGTACCCGGTCTCCTCTTCGGTTTCCCGGATGACTTGCTGGGTCGCAGCCCAGATGCGCTCCACTTCGTCGAAGGACAAGTCCTGATGCGTGTCGAACGGCACCATGGCCAATTCGTAGTCGGGATCCAGCAGGATAGTCATGAACGACGCGAAGGGACTGGCAAAGATCTCGTCGAATGTCTCTTCGATCTCTTGCTGGGTCTGCGGGTACTCGAAGTCGTGCGTGCCTGCCTCGGGCGGCAGCTCGTCGTTGGCAAGATACGCAAGCGCCTTGGGTGTCCCTTGCTCGATGGCAAGCCATGCGCGCACGATGCGCGTGAAGCTGGCCGTGCTGAACCCTTCAAGGTCGGGGTGCGTCTCCAGCTTCTCCATGAGCACGTCCACGTACACGTGGGCGCCCGGGTCGGTCATGTCTCCTTCGAGGATGAGGTAGTTCGACTGCGTGTTCGTTTCGCCGCCGAAGAAGAGGCGGCTGATCGTGTCCGCGTCGTCACGCACGCGGTCGCCTTCGGGATAATTGAGCTGCGGATTTCCAAACGGCTCCGGCTCAAGGCGCTGCATGCCCGCCAACCCCCCCGCAGTCAGCAGCACCACGATGAAGATGGCCGCCGCACGGTGCCGACCAACGGTCTGGGCCACGGCCTGCACAAAGGTGCTGCCGCGGTGGCGCCTGGCGCGCCGGTTGCGGCTGGTGAGCGTCAGGACGGCAGGGACAAGGGTCACAGTGAACAGGAACGTGACGATGAGTGCGATGCTGGAGACGATGCCCAGTTGCGCCATGAGGACACTGGGGCTGGCCGTCATCAGCATCAGGCCGCACACGGTGGTGATGGTGGCGATGGCCATGGCCAACCCGGCCCGCCGGCCGGCCTTGGCAAATGCCACCCGGTTGCGATCACCATCCCCCTTGTGCTCCAAGTATTCGCTCACCATGTGGATGCCGTAGTCGATGCCGACACCGAGGATGAGCGGGACGATGGTCATGTTGAGGGCACTGAAGGGGATCTTGAGCCAGCCCATCATCCCGGCCGTCCACACGAAAGCGGTGAGCAAGTTGAGGGCCGCGACGAGGATGACCCGGATGTCCATGAAGGCCACGTACAGCACGAAGATGATGCCCGTGATGATGAACGGGGCCAGCAAAGTGATGTCGTCGCGCGTCACGTCGGACGCGTGCGCATCCAGCGCACTCACGCCGCGCACCGCAAGCCCGTCTTGCGCATCGAAGACGTTCCACTGCAGCGTGCACGGAGTTGTCGCATCATCGTCGTCGCATGCCTGGACCTCGGCGGCGTACTTGTCTACGGTCTCGTAGACGGCCCGCCCGACGGCCACGCGGCTTTCCTGCGTGTCTCCGGTGTTGAAGAAAAGCAGGGTGCGGCCGGCTTTGAATGTCTTGGCGACCACGTCATTGACCTGGTCATCTGCGGCATTGGCGCCTTGCCACGCGGCTTGATATTGGAACCTCCCGGCCTCGTCAATGCCGGGCATGCTGTACGCATCGGGGTTGGGTTTGCCCAGCCGGTCAGGCTCGCCGCTCACGAGGGGTTCCAGGAATGCTTGCGGGTCCTGGGGATCGAAACCGCTGTTGGTCCAATTGACCGTCTTGATGATGCCTGCTAGGTCAATGCTGTACTGGGCCTCGGGCATCTCGGTTTGGAAGAACTGCCACACTTCCTCCATCCCCCGCACGTATGCTTCGTCCGTGACGTTGCCGCAATCGCGCGTCACGAGCTGACCGTTGCGCGGATCGAAGAAGTCGGGAAGCTTCGCATCGCGCACCGCGTTGCATTTGGCGGCGTCGATGCCGTACATGACCTCGACGAAGTCGTAGAAGCCGCGGAATTCCTGGGAGGCATTCTGGGCCGCCAGCGTATGCGGGTCGTCCTTGGGCAAGATCCGGAGCAAGTCTGCGTCGGTTTCCAGATGCACCATCCCAAAGCCCACGACGAACGTCATCGCGAGGATGATCGCGGTGGTGGCACGGGGCCGTGCAGAGCTCATCAAGCTCAACTGGCCGATGACCCGCCCTGCCCAAGGCTCCGCAGACACGGTGCGCCCATGCGCGACGGGGTTTATCGCCTTTCTTTCTCCTGAGCCCACGCGGGCCTCAGGGCACCTCTAGGCGACGCGTCAGCGCTGGTCGTCTGGCTCGTCCAAGGCATCCAGCTGGTCGCGCAGCTTCTCCAAGCGTGTCCGGTACTTCTTGAGAGCCTTCTTGGATTCATTCCAGGCCGTCTCCACGAGAAGCTCTTCCGTTTCGATGGATTCCTCGTGCATCTTGCGGGCGGCTGCCCGGATGGCCAATTCGCGAGCATTGGCGGGGTACCCCATGCGGATCAGGCGCACGAGGCTGCGGTTGCGAAACGGAATGCCGGCCAACAAGAAGACCAGGAACATGGGGATGGTGCTCGCCACGACAAGCCCCGCGACGATGTAGGGAAGCGCGGGCGGAAACAGCACCGCAAGCACGGCCACGGCGATGAGCATGAGCATGAACACGATGGCCATGACGCGCACCACCATGAATCGCCGCAGGATGCTCTGCGCCTTTTTGCTCAGAGAAAGAAGGACGTCGTCCGCCGCCCTCCAGGCGGTCTCTAGCCAACGCTTTGCTCCGCCTGCCATCAGGTTCACCAGCGATTTCTCGGGAAAGAAGGTATCGTTATCGCTTGTCGATGGCATCCCTTGCCGCTTGATCGGCCGCGGCGTTCATCTCGCGGCGGATCCATTGAAGGCGCACATCGTCGAACGCTTCGAGGAGGGCCTTGGCTTCGAGGTAGAGCGGCCGCAAATTGGCCGCCTTGACCTTGTAGCGCCCTTCGAGATGCCGGATGATGAGCTGCGAGTCGCCGGCGACCGTCACACTTGTCGCGCCCAGGGCAGCCGCACGCTTGAGGCCCGCGATCAGCCCCCCGTACTCGGCTTCATTGTTGGTGCCGCGGCCCAGAAACACGCGCTCGACGTGCCGCTTGCCACCCGCTTCGACGATGGCGCCGCCACCGATGGGGCCCGGGTTCCCGTAGCATGCCCCGTCGAACCAGATGTCTGCGTGCACGAGGCTTCCAGTCCGCGGGTCGGAAAGGCTGTTTCGATGCTAGTCGGCGATGTCCACGCCACCGGAGCCGGTGTTGGCCAGGATGGTGGTCTGGATGGCGGCGCTGCTGAATCCGGTGCTGCGCACGTGGGCGGTTCGGTCCGTGGGCTCTTCCACGTTCTCGCCGTCGCTGAGGATCACGTCCACGCCACCACTGCCGGCGGCGGCTTGGATGTCGAACTTCTGGCCAGACGCGCGGTCAAGCATCAGGTCCACGCCACCACTGCCGGCATCCAGCTCGTAGGTTCCCGTGGCCTCCGCCGTGACGCGGCCATCGATGCCGCCGCTGCCGGTGTTGGCCATGATGGTGTCGAACGACCCTTCGAGCTCGATGCCGCCGCTGCCCGTGTCGGCCATCAGGCGGGGCACGCGGACGTTGGAGAGCGTGAGGCCGCCGCTGCCGGAATCCAGCTCCGCGACGCCGAACGCGGAGTCGTGGACATCCACGCCGCCGCTGCCGGTCGCCGCCTTGAGGTTCCCACCGACGAGGCCGCGCACATCAATTCCGCCGCTGCCGGTGGTTGCGTCCAGGTTGTTGTCCAAGTGCGTCGGCAGCTGGGCATCAATCTGGGCGGTGCGGCCCAGGACGCCGGGCGGGTTGACTTGAGGGTCGAACGTGACGATGACTTCGAGGCCCAGGCGCGCGCCACCGTTGTCGTCGTGGTGGATGAGGATGGTGTCCAGAGCGTCACTGGCCTGGGCAGCGGTGGCGGCCCGAGCACGCTTGAGAACGCTCACCGTGTATGCGCCGGCGTGCTCGCCGCGACCGATGAAGCCACCGGCGGGCGTCGAGAAAGTGGCCTCGCTTGCGGTGGCCGATCCGACACCGTTGCGGAACGTGACGGTCTGTTCCGCCACGAACCCGTTGGTGGTGGGGAACGTCTCCACGTCGCTTTCTTCCACCGTGGCGTCGCCGTAGGGCGTGGTGTTGGCGGGCGCCGCAGCCGGCGCGACCGGCGGGCTTCCGTCGGGGGACGCCAGGCAGCCGGAAAGCGCAATCACGAGAACGAGGACGAACGCACGCATGAACGACGAGCCGCGGGCGGCTTTTTGATGCTATTGGCAGCGATGTCGAAGCCCGTCAGCCTTGTGCGCGCCGCGTCCCGACCTTATCCTCGACTTTCTTCCGGGCCTCTGCCTCATGCTCCGGCACCGAGGACTTGCCTGGCCCCACCGTGCGAAGCTCCATGATCTCGTCGCGAAGCAATGCCGCGCGCTCGAAGTCCCAGGCCTTTGCGGCGGCTTGCATCTCCTTTTCGAGGGCCTTGATGAGCTTGTCAAACTCGGCCTTGTCCAGTTTGTCTGCCTTGTCGGCAAGCTTGGCTGGCTTTTCGCCGATGCGCCGGCCTTCGATCTCGATGCCCTTGATGGCGCGCGTGACAGTCTTTGGCGTGATGCCGTGCTTCTTGTTGTAGGCCAATTGGCGTTCGCGCCGGCGCGCCGTTTCCTCAATGGCGGTCTCCATCGCATCCGACATCCGGTCGGCGTACATGATGACGCGGCCGTGCACGTTGCGGGCAGCCCGCCCAATGGTTTGGATGAGACTGGTGGAGCTTCGCAGGAAGCCGATCTTGTCGGCGTCAAAGATGGCCACGAGGCTCACCTCGGGCAAGTCCAAGCCTTCGCGCAGAAGATTGATGCCAATCAAAACGTCGTGCTCGCCTTTGCGCAGCTGTTCGAGGAGGATGACTCGTTCGAGCGTGTCAATGTCGCTGTGGAGGTAGGCGGCCTTGACGCCGAGTCCTTGGTAATAGGTGCTCAGCTCTTCGGCCATCTTCTTGGTGAGCGTGGTGATGAGCACCCGCTCGCCATTGTCCACGCGCTTGAGGATCTCACCGTACAGGTCGTCCACTTGGCCTTCGACGGGGCGCACCTCCACTTCAGGGTCCACAAGACCCGTGGGGCGCACGACGGCATCCACCACTTGATCGCTTTTTTCCAGCTCGTACGCGCCAGGCGTGGCGCTCGTGTAGATGACGTGCTTGATCTTGCGTTCAAACTCGTGGAATTTGAGCGGGCGGTTGTCCAGCGCAGAAGGCAGCCTGAAGCCGAAGTTGATGAGCGTCTCCTTGCGTTGGCGGTCGCCATTGTACATGCCACGCACCTGCGGCACCGTCACATGGGACTCGTCCATGATGAGAAGCCAATCCTCGGGGAAGTAGTCGAGAAGGCATGCGCCGGGGTCGCCGCGGGGCCGGCCGCTCAAGGGCTGGCTGTAGTTTTCGATGCCCGAGCAGTAACCCAGCTCCTGGATCATCTCCAGATCGAATTTGGTGCGCTGCTCAAGCCGGGCGGCTTCCAAGATCTTGCCATCCCGGCGCAGCTCCTTGAGCCGCTCGTCCAGCTGGAGAGCAATGCGGTCGAGCGCCGCCTTCAGTTCGTCGGGCGGCAGCACGAAGTGCTTTGCCGGGAAGATCGTGATCGCATCGAACGTGTGCAGCGTCTCGCCCGTCACGGTGTGGATGCGGCTGAGCTTCTCGACTTCATCGCCCCACAGCTCGATGCGCAGAGGGTGTTCGTCGCCAGGCGGCAGAACATCGATCGTGTCGCCACGGACGCGGAAGGTGCCGGGCTTCAGTTCGGCATCGTTGCGGGCATAGTAGACATCCACCAGCCGCCCCAAGAGAGTCTTGCGCGGAATCTCGTCCCCTTTGGCCACGAGCACGTTGTATTCCCGGTATGCTTCCGGAGAACCCAAGCCGTAGATGCAGCTGACGGAGGAGACGACGAGGGTGTCGTCACGCGTCATCAGGCTCTGGGTTGCGCTGTGGCGCAGCTTTTCGATCTCCTTGTTGACGTCGGACTCCTTGGCGATGTAGGTGTCCGAGCTTGGCACGTACGCTTCCGGCTGGTAGTAGTCGTAGTACGACACGAAGTATTCGACGGCGTTCTTGGGCAGGAACGCGCGCATCTCTTCGTAGAGCTGCGCAGCCAGCGTCTTGTTGTGGCTCATGATGATGGCCGGTTTTCCAAACGCTTCCACCACTTTGGCCATGATGTACGTCTTGCCCACGCCGGTGACGCCGCGCAGAGTCTGGTGCTTGCAGCCGCGGCGCAGTCCATCCACCAATGCCTCGATGGCGTGGCCTTGATCACCGGCGGGTTCGAAGGGCGCCTCGACGCGGAAGCTCACGGAGGGCACTGGGACCCCACCCTAGATGGGGGTTTTGCCAAGGGAAGAGAAAGGGAGAAGGGAAGGCTCAGGCCTTCTTCAGGACCGGAAGGCCGTTGGGGGTGACGACGACTTCGCGGCCGGCCGGCATCTTGTAGACGGCTTGGGCGCCGTCCTTCTTGGCCTCGGCCTGGGTCTTCTTGCTGTAGAAGAAGCGGTTGCCCTTCTGGTACAGCTTGTAGTCGCCGTGGCTGACGTGCTTGGTCGAGTTGGCCGTCTTCTTCGCGGCCGTCTTCTTCGCGGCCGGCTTCTTGGCGGCCGTCTTCTTCGCGGCAGGCTTCTTGGCGGCCGTCTTCTTCGCGGCAGGCTTCTTGGCAGCCGTCTTCGCCGGCTTGGCGGCGGCCTTGGTGGTCGCACGGTAGTTCTTGTGGCGGCCGCAGTACTTGCTTCCGTCACGGCTCTGGCTGCTGCACTTCTTGCCGGCAGCGGTCATGGCCGCGCACTGGGCGGACGCTGCCTTCGCGGCCGGCTTCTTGGCGGCAGGCTTCTTGGCCGCAGTCTTTGCCGGCTTGGCCGGAGTCTTTTCCTGCACGGGCTCGGCAGGAACAGCTTCCTTTGCGATGACCTTGGGCTTGCGTTGCCAGAATTTCCAGTTGATTGCCATTTAGAACCTCTTGCGGGCGGACTTGCGGACCCCTATGAAATGATTGGGTTCCATTTTGCGGAGTCCTCAGGCGCGCTCACGCTGGCGCTGCGTGGCCGCAACGAGGCCGAGCCGATCAGTCGAGCAGGTCTTCGGGCCCGAAGGCAAGACCCACGAGGAAGTCGAAGTCGAACATCACGCAGTCACCGCCACGGCAGCCGCGAGGGCCGCCAGCAGAACAGTCGAAACGGCTGCGACACCCCAGGGGGGCGGCAGCGTGCCCTCCCGCCTGGCGGGCAGCGCAAGCAGGAGTCCCAGCGCGATGGCGCTGATGGCGAAGATCGTGATGAGCATCCCAGTGAACATGGTAAGGGTAGGTCCGGGCGCCGAAGGGGTGGCGTGCGAAGCACGCCGGGTGGTGGTCGGTGGTTCCGTGATGCGGTACCTCCTTCGGCGCCCGGTCGCGGGGTTGCCGCGTTCCTAAGGCTCCATGGGGCGGGAATCGAACTTAACTGTATGGTGTATAGGTTCCAGTAACTTTGCCAAAGTTACGTAACTTTGGGTGTGTCTGGCACGCACCGATACACGAATCCACAGTTCACAGCGGAAGGTTGCCGTGCTTGCGCTTGGGCCCCTCGGCGCGCTTGTTGACCAGCGTCTCGAGGGCGCGGATCAGCGCAGGCCGCGTCTCCTGCGGCTCGATGACGTCGTCAATGTAGCCCTTGCGCGCGGCGACGTACGGATTGGCGAACGTGTTGCGGTACTCCTCCACCAGCTCCGCCCGGCGCGCATCCAAGGCCTCGCCTTCGAGGCCCGCCAGCTCCTTGCGGAACACGATGTTCACGGCCCCTTCCGGACCCATGACCGCAATCTCAGCTGTCGGCCACGCCACGTTGTAGTCTGCACGGATGTGCTTCGAGCACATCACATCGTACGCGCCCCCGTACGCCTTGCGGGTGATGACCGTCAGCTTCGGCACGGTCGCCTCCGCATAGGTGTACAGAAGCTTCGCACCGTGGCGGATGATGCCCCCATACTCTTGCTCGGTGCCCGGCAGGAAGCCCGGCACATCCACGAGCGTGACAAGCGGGATGTTGAATGCGTCGCAGAAGCGCACGAAACGGGCAGCCTTGGTGCTCGCGTCAATGTCCAGCACACCGGCCAAGATCATCGGCTGGTTGGCCACGATGCCGACCGGACGCCCATTGAGCCGCGCAAAGCCAGTCACAATGTTGCCCGCAAAGGCAGGCTGGATCTCGAGGAATGTTCCATCGTCCACCACGCGCCGCACGACCTCCTTGATGTCATACGGCTTGTCGGGTTGGTCGGGAACCACGGAGGGCAGGTCTTGCGCCATCCGGTTCGGGTCGTCCGTCGGTTCAGCCAACGGCGGGTCGCTGAGGTTGTTGCTTGGCAGGAACGACAGCAGCTCCCGCAATCCGCGCAAGCATTCCTCTTCATCGTCGTACACCAAGTGGGCGACTCCGCTCTTGCTGGCATGCGTCCCGGCACCGCCCAGCTCGTCGAAGGTGACCTCTTCACCCGTGACGGTCTTGATGACCTCCGGGCCGGTGATGAACATGTGGCTGGTTCCGTCAACCATCGCGATGAAGTCCGTGATGGCAGGACTGTACACGGCGCCTCCCGCGCACGGACCCATGATGGCACTCAGCTGCGGCACGACGCCGCTTGCCTGCGTGTTGCGGTAGAAGATCTCGGCGTAGCCGCCGAGGCTCATGACACCTTCTTGGATCCGAGCGCCGCCGGAGTCATTGAGGCCGACGACAGGAGCGCCGTTCTGGATGGCCAAGTCCATGATCTTGCAGATCTTTTCTGCGTAGACCAGGCCCAAGCTGCCACCCCAGACCGTGAAGTCTTGGGCGAAGACGTAGACGAGGCGCCCATCCACGGTGCCCCAGCCAGTGACGACGCCATCACCGGGGATCTTGTTGCGGTCCATGCCAAAGTCATGGCACTCGTGCTCGCGCAAAGCGTCAAGCTCGACGAACGAGCCAGCATCCAGGAACAAGTCCACGCGCTCGCGCGCCGTGTACTTGCCAGCTTTGTGCTGCTTCTCGATGCGGGCAGGGCCGCCACCTTGCAGCGCCGCCGCACGGCGTTCGCGCAGGTCCGCAACTTTCTCCTCAACGCTCACGCGGGCGGCGAGGAAGACCCCTTACTTCACGGCGTCGCCTGCAAGCTGTTCAGGGCCGCGCGGACCATCCTTACAAGCTGGGAAGTGCCACGCGGAAGGTCGCCCCGGTGCCGACCCCATCGCTGTGTGCGGTGAGCCGGCCACCATGGGCTTCCACCGTCTCGCGGCAGATGTGCAAGCCCAACCCCATGCCCGTGTCGATGCCTTGCGCATCCCCATCGCGCTGGAATGCATCAAACATCCTCTGCTCATCGCCCGGCCGGAACCCGCCTTGGTCACGGACGATGATCTCGACCATGTCCCCCGCCACCACGTCCACCGAGATGCGGCCCGCACCATGGTGGTCGGCGTTGCTCAGCAGGTTGTGGACCACGCTGCGGATGCGGTCGGCATCCGCTTGGACCCACGCGGGGTAGCCCCTGAACTCGATGTCTCGGTCGATGCGGCTGCGGAAGTCCTCCACCACCGCACCCACCAAGTCACCGAGATTCAGCTGCTCCAGCTTGAGGGCGCGGCCATCCATGCCATTGGCCAGCTTCCGCAAATCGGTGGCGAAGCTCGAAAGCCACGCATGGACTTCCATCAGCCGTTGCTTGGGTTGCCCGGCAGGCAGCTCGTCGGCCACGGCAGCCAACGGCAGCAGCGGCCCCGCAACATCATGTGCGATGCGGCTGATCGCTGCCAAGCGCCTCTTGCGCTCCTCGGCCACATCGGCAAGAAGCGCCCGGTGCTCCATCGCCAGACTGGCCTGGCGCGCCAGTGCTTCCAGGGCTTCGGAGATGCGTGTCTCAAGCTTGCGCGGCTTGGTGTCAATGACGCAGAGGGTACCGAAGGGCAATCCGCTGCGGCCAACCAGGGGGAAGCCCGCATAGAAGCGGATGAAGGGCGCCCCCGTGACGAGTGGGTTGTCGTGGAACGCGCGCGCCTCCAACGTGTCCGGCACCACGAAGGGCGAATGGGGGGTCAAGATGGCGTGGCTGCAGAAAGCCACATCGCGCCCGGTCTGCGAGACGTCGAGCCCGATGCAGGCCTTGAACCACTGGCGGTCTTCGTCGACGAGGGAAACCAGGGCGATCGGCACATCGGCGAGTGTGGCCGCCAGTTTGACCAAGTCATCAAAGTCCTCCTCCGGATCCGTATCGAGGATGTCCAAGCGGTGCAATTCCGCCAGGCGTTCCTCTTCCCGCGGGTGCGGAGATGCTGCTTCCACACCCGCCGAGCCCACACCACATTCAAGGGCTTGTCCCTCAGGGATGGGGGTGCAAGGCCCCGGGCACCCCGTCCGGGGCACCCTGACCCCGCCCCAAGCGTCATATAGGGTATGCTTGTCGCCGAGTTTGTCTAGGAGACCGTCCCCATGGCCTTCCCCGAAGCCGTTTCGCGCACCCTTGTCAAGAAGATCTGCATGCACTGCGGAGCCACCAACGCTCGCCTCGCGGAGCGCTGCCGCAAGTGCAAGAAGCGCGATCTGCGCGTCAAGGCTAAGGAGCCCCGGGGCACTTAGGGCTTCGTGACCAACGGTCAGAAGCACGAACTCCGGTGCCCCGCGTGCGGGGCTGACTTTGCTGCCTACGGTGAGCCGCCGCTCGTGATCGAGTGCCCGGCATGCCACAAGCAGGGATACCTGCCCCCGGTTCCCGGCGCGGACGCTTAGAAGAATTCGTCCAGCTTTGCCTTGCGCACCTTGTCGTTGTTGAACAGCGACTCCACGGCCTGCTCCAGCAAGTGGATGCGCTGCCGCGTGTAGGCGTCGATCTTGTACTTGTCGCCGATCTGCTTGGCGACTTCGAGGTACTTGCGCACCGAGCCCTCGTGGACGGTGAGCGTGATCTTGAGGTTCCCGCACTGCAAGCAGCAGCCCTTCAGG
>JBFKLD010000004.1:0-17028 GCA_041630755.1 Thermoplasmatota archaeon | reverse complement strand
GTCACCGACTTGGGCAAGAGGTCCATGTTCGTGCGGTCTTCCGGCATCAGCGCATTGATCTCGTCGCGCGTCATCGTGACGGCCTCGATGGGCTTCTTGGCCTTGATGATGTCATTGGCCGCGGAGGCCAGGTCATCCATCATCTCCTTCGTGAAGTCAATGGGGTTGAAGTCGATGCGGCTGCGGTCCGCATGGAGCTGGTTGCCGACGGTGCGCACGCCGTTGAACATCTCGTACGCGATGCCCGACACGAGGTGCTGGGCCGTGTGCATGCGCATGTGCGCGTAGCGCCGGTCCCAGTCGATCTCGCCCGTGACGCTGTCGCCCACCGCCAGCTCGTGCGGGCCAACGACGTGCTTGACGGGGCCACGCTTGGTGACCTCCGTGACGCGCAGCGCGTCGCCGTCCTCCGGTGCGAGGCGTCCGGTGTCCCAGTCCTGGCCGCCGCCGAGGGGGTAGAACAGCGTCCGGTCGAGCACGACGTAGTCGGGCTTGGCCATGATGACGCGCGCGTCGAAGGAGGTCTCGTAGCCCTTGTCCAAGCTCTCCATGTAGAGGAGGTCGGTCGAGATCTGCACGCTTGGCCATGGGCGTGCGCGGCCCTTGAAGGTAACGGGGCTCGTTGGCTTAGACGCAGGCGCCATTGCCTGTGTTGTCGATGAAGCAAACGTTGCCAGGACCTTCCGGGGCCGGCACTTCTGACCACTCGATTCCGGTATTCTGGCAGCTTGGGGCTTGGTGGAAGTCCTTCAAGCTACGCGTCACCGTGGGCCCTGGCACCAGGTTGCCTGGCGCGTTGGTTGCAGATACGCTATCGGTGCAGCAGGCCTCAGCTGTCGTCGGCAGATCGATGAAATAGTGGAGGTTTCCAACCGTATCCGTTCTCGTTTGATTGGCTTGAATCCATCCGCCCTCCGCTAGCAGAACGGTTGGCTCCGAATCAGCGCGAAATGCGCACTGAGAGTGCACAATTCCTGAATATGAACATTCGCGATCTGAAAATCGTACCACGCGGTCGAATCCCCCCGGCCCGGCAACGAAGAACGAAACTTGTCCGACGCATTCCAAGTCCACGCGGTAATACTTCGGTTTCTCCATGCCGCTGCCAAAGATCAAGAAATCTGCCAACTCCAGCAACACGCCGGCCCAACCGCGGGCCGCCCCCTCGGGGATGGGAGCATTTCCTGGACCATGCGGCTGATGAGCACCGCCCTGGTTCAGCGCGTACATGTGGGGCTCGTAGCTGGGGTCATGGAAGTAGGTGCCTTGGCATGAAACGTCATGGACCGTTGCGTCGAACTGGTCGATGGTTGGGCTGTCGGATATCAAACAGGGTGCTGCTTCTGCTGGGCACCAAGTTTGAGCCGCCTCACCTGTGGGAAGTCCTTGGCTCAGCAAAAGCAACGCAACCAACAAGAGGGGGGGCGCATGTGGCTTCATAGTTTGCGTCGTTCAAAAAATCTCGCAGCAGCGCTTGCCGTGCTCATGATATTCGCTCCAGGATGCTTGACGGAAGTCGCAGGACCTGCCCGCGAAGGATCCTGCACGGTTTCGATTTCCGACCAGCCCGGTACGGTCGAATGCCTTCAGGGGGAAGGAATGACGAAGATCAGGGCTGAACTTGTTCCGGGGGGCTGGATTGCTCTACGCGGCTCGGACGGGCCAGCCACTTATTCGTACGACGTGCGATACATTTCTGCGGGGCCGTCCGTGTCCCACCTTGGATGGCCCGTTCATGGCGATGCCCTGGCTGGGTCGGACCAGCTCGAGGTATTTCCTGCGGCGCACGAATTGGCAACCTCTGGAACGATTTCCCTTGGTCCTGCCGACCGCGTGACGGGCGCACTGCTCTTGTTCGGGTCGGTGGCGGCTTCCTCTCTCGATCTTACGATTCATCATTCCTGGGGCGACACTGCGGTCTTTGCCGGCACGGGGCTGGCGATGGTGGATGGACAAAAGGGGTCGGCGCAGACGTCCGGAAATGTTGCATGGGATGGTCCAGCCTGGACCCATGTTCAGCTTCACAGTCGCCCCCAAGTCACCCAGAATCAAGCATTCCGTGTTGATGGATCTGCCACGTGGTTCGACGTTGGCGAATACAATCCCGAATCGGGCGCAAGCCGTGGAGCCTGGATTACGGGATTCGGTGTGTTCCATCGGGAATCAGGAAGCTTCGAGTGGGACGTGACCTACGCGCCGGCGACGGAGGTCTGGCATACAATCGTCCAAGCCCCGATGGAACTGGAGGGGGTGCCGCACGTGCCTTATTGCAAGATTTCAGGGTGCCGCAATCTACGCGAGCCCGCACTGTTGTTCCCGTAGGCTACAACCCGTGCTTGTCCAGAACCTCTGACACCGCGGCCCGCCAATCAGCGCCCTTGTTGCGGTTGGCAAAGGGACTTGCAGGGCTCGGGTGCGGGATCATGTCCACTTCGTGCCCGTCCGCCACGACCTCGCAGCGGTCGCGGGCGTAGGCGCCCACGCCGATGAGCACCTTTGCGCCGGTGGCCTTGGCCATGTCGCGGATGCCTTGGTCGCAGACCGCCATGAGCGGCTCCCGGTCGGCTTTCTTCAGCTTGTCCGGTGTGATGTTCTGGCCCGCCTCGTTGTAGAAGAGAAGCGGGCAATGGTTGGCAATGAGCATGTGCTGCAAGGCTTGCTGGGGGTCTGGCGTGCGCTGGCGCAGCAGTCCCCAGAGGCGCTTGCCGCTCATCTCCGCGCGGGTGCAATCCCAGCCCTGCACGGGGCGCTTCGGATGGGTCTCCGGCGGCTGGCCGACGGGGATGCCACGCAATCCGAGCCAGTCGCCCACGTGCTCCGGGTCGCCAAAGGGCACACCGTTTTGCCCCATCCCCCAGGGGCCAGGGTTCATCCCGACCAGCAGCGCCTTCTTGGGGCCCCCGAAGCGCGTGAGGTACTCCTTGTGGACCTCCCACGCGTACTGGAGCGGATTGTAGGTCCACGCGGTGGGGTGGAACGCCTCGACGGCGTCACGCAGGCGCCGGGCGGCCTCGACGGGGTCCATAGGGCTGGGAGGGACAGGTCCGCCTTAACCGCCGCGAAGACTTTTCCCGTGGAAGATAGAATCCATCGCCGTGGCCCGCTTCGCCTTGATCCTGCTCGTGCTGCTTGTCGCCCCTGCCCTTGCGCAGCAGCCTGAACCCAGCGGCGTGGCGATCTCTCCTGAAACGCAGGATGCTGGCATCAGCATCGAGGCACCCCACACGTTCTTCGTCAACGTCACCCACACGGGCGGATTCAGCGCCCCTGGCTTCGAGCAGACCCGCATGTTCCATGTGGCTCTCATGGGCACGCCCGACGGTTGGACGGCGGCTGTGGAGCCGAGCAATTTCCGCTTGGCGCCCGGGCAGACCCAGCAAGTCGAGATCGAGGTGGCGGCGTCGCCGGGTGCTCCCGTCGAGGCCCAGAACAGCATCACCGTGCTGGCCCAGCTTGTGCCCCAGGGCGCCGACCAGGTGCCCGCGGTGGGCCCCGTCGCGGACCCCGACGCGGAAGCCACAGCGACCCTCAGCTTCACCCGCGAGGACCCTCTCGGCCGCGAAGTGCGCGAAGTGCTTGGCAACTGGATCTACGTGTTCGTCTTGGCGTTCGTCGCTGCGGTGGTCCTCTCGACCAAGCTGGTCATCGACCGGCAGCGCGCCCTCGTCGCCCTTGACTGCACGACGCCCGAGCTGCAGTTGGCTCCGGGTGGCCGTGGCTCGTTCCGCATCTTGGTCACGAACAAGGGCCCCCGGGCGGACACCATCGTGTTCCACTTGGACGATGTGGAAGACGGCTGGGCGGCCTTCCTGCCCGTGCCAGAGCTGTCCATTCCGGCCGACCATGTGCAGGAGCTGGAGCTGATCGTCATCGCACCCGAGGGTGCGGCACCTGGCGCCCGCCAGAGCATCCTCGTGACGGCAGCCGCGGGCCAGGGCCCGAACAAGCCGAGCACCCTCACGGTCGAAGCCGTCGTGGCCTGACGATCACGCCACAAAACATTTGACTGCCTTAGCCAGCTTGGCCCGCATGCGTCTGTTTGCATTTGCTACCCTTTTGTTCGTCTTCGCTGGCTGCGCCGCACCGGCCGACACCGAGCCTGCCACCGACGACGTCGTGGCGGAACCCCCGGCCGAGATCGCCAGCGTCGTCATCGAGGGCAATCTCACTTTCGCGGAGGCGGCCTACACGTTTGATGGAAGTCTCGGCCACCAGGCGGCTGCTTGCGCCATGGTGGCATGCTACGGCGTGGGCTACGGCGACTGGGACAACGCCGACGAAGTGACCGGCATCAAGAGCGCCAGCCTGACCATCTCCTGGGATGGCATCAACGAGCTGGCCTTTGGCGTTGCATCCTACTGCGATGGGCCGTGCGACTTCGAAGCATACACCATGGGAACCTCGCCGCTGACGCTCGACGTGAGCAACCTGGACCACGAAGAGGAGTACATCTTCGTCGCCTGGCACCCGTACCAGTCGGTCGTTGGAGGCGTGGGCGCCCAAGGCGGCACCGAGACCCCCTTCACGGTGGAAGGCACGGTTCTCCAGCTCGTCTAAGCGCGGTACACGCACCGCACCGACTGCCGCCAGGCAGGCACCCCGCGCAGGTGCACCTGGTAGGTCTCCTCTGCCTCATCCACCTTCTCGAACGCTTTGTACAGCGCATCGAGCGCATCGGCGTTGGCAAACCACGTGCGCCGTCCGTCTTGCAGTTCCCGCGCTTCGGGATCATCCGCGACGGGCGTGCCCTGGCCAGCGCGCAGGTCGTCGCGGCCCAGGCGCTCCACGAACGCGTGGCCGCCGGGCCGCAGCACGCGCCGCGTCTCCGCCGCCAGCATTGCACGTCCGGCGGCGTCGAGGTGGCCTCCGCAGTGGATGTCCAGCACGGCCGAAAACGCACCGTCACGAAATGGCAAGCACGCTGCGTCCGCCAGCACGCGAGCTCCATCGAGCCGTCGCAGTGCGTGCCAGCTGATCTCCAACGCCACCACGTCTACGCCGGCGCGCCGCAGCGGGTGCAGGAGCTTGCCGTTGCCCGCACCCAGCTCCAGGACCGGGCCGTCCCCCAAGAGGGGCAGCATCGTGGCCACGTCCCGTTCGCCCCGCCACGGGGCCTCGTGGTACCGGTAGAAGCGGTCCCAAGGGTGAGCAGCGCGGCGCACAGGCGTCCCACGCCCGGCACCCTGATAAGCAAGGCCGCCTCAAAACGACTCGTGGCACGGCGAAGAGACGACAAGCAGATCGCCAAACGGCGCCTGCAGATCCTCCTCGAACAAGCCGAGAAAGCCCATGTCGGCCCCGACGCCGACCTGGCGCCTCGCTATGCCACGCTGGCGCGAAGCCTCGCGCTGCGCCACCAGCTGGGCCTCCCCAAGACGCTGTGCCGCTCCTGTGGCAGCCTGCGCCTGCGGACAAGGCTCCACCGCAACCGCCTCGTGCGCACGTGCCTCGACTGTGGCCGTGTGCGCCGCCGAATCCTATGATCGACAACAAGCAACGCAAAGCCAAGCGCGCCGAAGCGCAGGCACTCAAGCCCATGGTGCATGTGGGCAAGGACGGAGCCAGCGACGCCATCATCGCGGAGCTGGACCGCCACCTCAAGGCGCAGAAGCTCGTCAAGGTGCGCCTCTTGGCCGCCGCAACAGAAGGGGGAGCCGACGACCAGGCGGTCGCCGATGCCCTTGCGGAGGCCACCGGAAGCCACCTCATCGACCGCCGCGGCCACACGGCCGTCTACTGGAGGCCCTGAGGCGCTTCCTGGCCATGGGGGGTCGCGCGGACCGGCCGCGCCCAAACGCGTATATATGACCCCCTCATCGGCCGCGAATGCTTCCTAGGGAAGGAGACCAGTATGACCACTGTCTATGACGTTCCCCCGAACCTCGTCATCGAGCACGCCGCCAAGGATCTGGCTAAGCTGAGTGAGATCCAGGCCCCCGAATGGGCGCCCTTCGTGAAGACCGGTATCCACCGCGAAAAGCCCCCTGTCCAGGATGGATGGTGGGAAACCCGCGTGGCCGCCGTTCTCCGCAAGGTGTACACCGACGGGCCGATCGGCACCGAACGCCTCCGCGCCCACTTCGGCGGCTTCCGCGACCGCGGCAGCAAGCCGAACAAGGCTGTGCGGGGCTCCGGCAGCATCGCCCGCAAGGCGCTGCAGCAGCTCGAGGCCGCAGGTTTGGTCCAAAACGTGCAAAGCCAGGGCCGGATCGTCACCGCCAAGGGCCGCAGTCTCATGGACAACGCGGCTCACAACGCGCGTGGTGCCGCCAACGTGCCCGGGCTCGAGAAATACTAGTCCATGGACGACCTAGAAGCCATCCGGCAACGGAAGCTTCGGGAACTCCAAGAACAGCAAGCCTCCGCGAACCAGGGCGCGGAGGTTGAGGAGGCCCAACGGGCGCAGGCGGAAGCCGCACTCGAGGGCCTTCTCCAAAAAATCCTGGACCCCGAGGCGCGCGAGCGCCTCACCCGCATCCGCATGTCCCGGCCGCAGCTTGCGGACCAGGTCTCTGCGCAGCTCGTCGCCCTCGCGCGCTCCGGTCGTCTCGACCGGCGCCTCGGGGACGAAGACTTGCGTGCGATCCTGGCCCAGATGCAACCCGCGAGCCGAGACATCAACATCACCCGTAAGTGAGGAACCATGGCTAGCAAGAAGCCGCTCGGCAAGAAGCTCCGTCTTCTCCGAGCCAACAAGAGCAACCGCCGCGTCCCGGCTTGGATCATGATCCGCACGAGCCGCAGGTTCACGGCGCACCCGAAGCGTCGCGGCTGGCGCCGAAGCCACCTCAAGCAGTAAGGAGAATCCATGGCTGAAAAGACCAGTGAGCTCGAGCGCATCTACACCATCCCGCTCCGCAAGGCCAAGCACGGCACCCGCAGCAAGCGCGCCAACCGCGCGATCCGCGATGTGCGTGATTACCTGAGCCGCCACATGAAGAGCGAGGACATCTGGGTCGCCGAGGAGGTCAACGAACTCCTCTGGGCCCGGGGCAAATTCACCATCCCGAGCAAGGTGCGCGTCCGCGCCACCCGCTTCGACGATGGTGTTGTGGAAGTCACGCTCCCCGACAGCGACAGCGAAGGTTCCGTCCGTGAAGCCATCCAGGACCGCCTGGAGAAGGCTGCCGAGTCCCCGGTTCTCGTGCCCGAAGGCATGGAAGACCTGGAAGGCGAGGAAGAAGGCGAAACCGTCGTGGCCGACGAGTCTGCCGAGTCCGAGGACTCCGCGGAAGCCGACGCCGACTCGGAAGAGTAAGGCATGTACCGCCGGCTGGATCCCTTCGGGAACCCCAATGTCGGCGTCTACGTGCTCGTGACAAGCAAGCACCTCTTCGTGCCCAACGGCTTGACCGACCACAACCTGCAGGATCTGCAGGAGGCGTTCAAGCTCGAGCCGGTGGTCACGAGTGTTTCCGGCAGTCCGCTGCTTGGAAGCCTCGTGGCCGCCAACGCTCACGGCGCAATCTTACCCGACTTTGCCTCTGACGCAGACGTCCAGGTGTTCCAGGACGCAGGATTGGAAACGATGCGGCTCGGCCATGCCAGGCTCAACGCCGCAGGAAACAACATCCTCTGCAACGACCACGGCGCCATCATCCATCCGGATCTGGGCGACGGGGTTCTTGACGGCGTGAGCCATGTCTTGGGCGTCGACGTCGAGCGCGGCCGGTTCGGTGGCCTTTCCACCGTCGGCAGCGCGGCGGTGGCCACCAACCAAGGCGTGCTTTGCCATCCCCTCACCACGGATGAGGAACGAAATTTCATCAAAGGCGCCTTGCATGCGCCGGCGAGGATCGGGACCGTCAACCACGGTCACGGACTCATCGGTGCAGGCCTGGCTGCCAATCAGCACGGCGCCGCTTGCGGCAGCCGGACGACCGGTATCGAATTGGGCCGCATCGAAGAGGCCCTGGGATTCTTGGAGTAAAACATGAGCAAGAACGCGTTCGCCGTTGAAGGCGACTTCCAGATGGGACGCATCCGCCAGCACTTCGTCATCGAGTGCGTTGCGGAGAACGAAGACATGGCGCGCGAGTACGTGTACGCCGACCTGGGCAGCCGCCACAGTGTCAAGCGCCGCCAGGTCGAGATCACCGGCGTGACGGCCGTCAAGCTCGACGACGCCGACCCGATCACCCAGCACAAGCTCAAGTAAATGGAACTCGAGCAGATCCAACGCGAATTGCAGCTGCTTGAGGGACGCTTGGCGTCCTTCGAGTCGGCGCTGCGTGAGGCCGGTGCGGCCCATGCGACGCTGGAAGGCTTGGTCGGGTTGGAAGGCGAAGTGCTGCTTCCCATCGGGGCAGGCTTCCGTGTCCGTGCCACGGTCACGCCGGGCCCGGTGCTCGAAGATGTGGGGGCCGACACGGTCCTCGAGCGGGACCCCGCCGAAGCGGCGCAGCGCCTTGGCAAGCGGATCGAGGAGATCCAGGCAGCCATGACGCAGACCAATGCCCGCGCCCAAGAGCTGGCCATGAAGGGCCAGCAACTCATCCAAGCCCAAGCGCAAGGGTAAGCGGGCATGGTCTAATGGTATGACGGCAGCTTCCCAAGCTGCCTGCCCGGGTTCGATTCCCGGTGCCCGCACTGCGCCACCTTCAAGTGGCAGGCCTGACTGGCGCGCCCCGTGTTCAAGGGGCTTCGCGACAAGCTGAAAGGCGTCTCCCAGAAGATCGAGGAAGAGCTCGACTTCGAATTGGAGCAGGAACTGGAAGCAGAATTGCAGGCCAGCCTTGCCAAGGAGACCGCGCCGGAGGTCCCTGAAGCCGCGAGTCCGGAGCCGGCCGCCGCCGTGCCCGCCACGCCGGAGCCCGCCACGCCGGAGCCCGCAGTGGATCCGGAAGAACCTTCCACGCCCCCCGCCCCGGTGCCGGATGCGCCCGCCGAACCCGCGCCCGAACCCGCGCAAGAACCTGTTGCCGAGGCCGAACCCCAAGCGGCCCCGTCCGTGGCGCCCGCGACGCCCGCCGCCCCTGAACCGGCACCCGCGACGCCCGCGCAGCCCAAGCACACCCCCCAGCCAGGCCGCAAGATCCTGAGCGAGGCAGAGATCGAAGCCCGCTTGGCCCAGGAGCTTCAGACGGCCGTCGAGACCCAGAAGGAAGTCGAAAAGGTCGTCGAAGAATCGGGCACCGCGCGCTACACGATCAACGAAGATGTCCTCGAAGACATCCTCTGGGAATTGGAGATCGCACTCCTCGAATCCGACGTCGCGCTTCCCGTCGTGGAAGCCATCAAGAACAACGTCAAGGAACAGCTTCTGTCCATGACCGTGGGCGGCAAGAATCCCCACGAGGTCGTCGAGAAGGTCCTGCGCTCGGCCATCCGCCGGGTGCTCAACGTGAGCCCCATGGACTTCGACAAGTTCGTGCGCGAGCGCCTCGAATCGGGCAAGAAACCCGTGGTGGTCATGTTCGTCGGTGTGAATGGCACGGGCAAGACGACCAGCATCGGACGCATCGCCTACCGCCTGAAGGAATCCGGCATCTCGTGCGTTCTGGCTGCGGGGGACACGTTCCGCGCGGGCGCCATCGAGCAGCTTGGGCAGCACGGCGACAAGCTCGGCGTCAAGGTCATCAAGCACAGTGCGGGCGCAGACCCGGCGGCCGTGGCCTTCGATGCCATCGAGCACGCCAAGGCGCGTCACAAGGACGTGGTCCTGCTGGACACGGCGGGCCGCATGCAGACCAACACGAACCTGATGGACGAGATGGACAAGATCCGCCGCGTCGCCAACCCAGACTTGGTGGTCTTCGTTGGTGACAGCCTCGCCGGCAACGACGCGGTCGAGCAAGCCCGCAAGTTCGACGAAGTGGTGGACATTGATGGTGCCATCCTCACCAAGGTGGACGTGGATGCCAAGGGCGGTGCTGCCCTGAGTGTCGCGTACACCATCAACAAGCCTCTGCTGTTCGTCGGCGTGGGTCAAAACTACCCGGACCTGCGGCCCTTCGATTCTCAGTGGATGGTGGACAGGCTCTTCGGCGACGAGTAGCCGCTGGGCCTTTGTAGGCCCAGTGAGCTCGCGCGCACATGCGCTTGGCTGCCGCATGGATTGCGCTGCTGCTCGTTTCAGCTCCGGCTCTGGCTGGAAGTGAAGAAGATCCCGAAGTGGATGACGGAAGCTCCGACGACAGCGTGAGCACCAACCCGGGACTCGGCGCCGGTGCGGCAGACATCCGCAAAGCCTGGGTCCAACAAGATGCGGAGGCCTTCACGGTCACCATCCAACTGGGCTCCGCGGCGTGCTCTGATCCGACGGAGACCATCGAGTACCGGGGCGAGATGGCTGGGGTGTCGTTTGGCGTGGACTTGTTCGGAACCGGTCCCGGGTTCTGCTCGGCCGGTGGTTCGGCGACGACCGTCACGCCGACCGGCGAAGCAAGCGGCGGCGAGATCTCCGGAAACTTGGTCATCATCCGTGTTCCCCGCGAAGCGTTTGGCAACCCCGCGGACGGCACCGCGCTGGAAGGACTCTACGTGACAAGCCGCGCGTACGTGGGCGACCCGAATGCCTGGAACGATTCCGACCGGGCCCCGGACGAAGGCGGCGGCCGTGCCTACGTGGTCGGCGGGACGCAAGAGCCCACCGTCACCGTCACGAACGTCACCGAAGACGTCCTGCGGGTTGCCGTGAACCAAACGACGCCCCTCTCCGAAACCCGCGTCTACGTCTGGAACATGACCGGCGAGATTGCGTTTCGCGCCCAAGGCCACGCGGCCGGAGTGGCCAACATCACCATCGGAGAGACGCCCCACTGCCTCTGCACGGACGCCTTCAACGAATCTGCCGTCCTCGCCCTCAACGGCACGACCAACATCACCATCTCCTTCGAGCAGTTCAACGGCACGCTCGAATTCGTCGGTGCCCTGCACGTGGAGCCGGAGCCAAGCCAGACGCCGGAGCCCGAAGAGAGCACCGACGCGCCGGCGCCCACCAACTCGACCCCGCCTGAAATCGTGGACGAACCCACGCCGGCGCAAGAGTCCCCGCTGCCGCTGGCCGTGATGCTGCTGGCGTTGGTGGTGGCTGCGCGCCGCCGCTAGATGCGGGCCTGAAGGGTCTCGACGCGGTCGAGCTTCTCCCAAGGCAAGTCGAGGTCGCTGCGGCCCATGTGCCCGTAGCTGCTGGTCGGCGTGTAGATCGGGTTGCGCAAGTCGAGCTCCTCGATGAGCGCTCCCGGGGCGAAGTCGAACTCTTGGCGCACCATGCGCTCGATGTCGCGGTCCGTCATCGCACCAGTGCCGAAGGTTTGGACGTTGATGCTGACAGGCTGCAGGGAACCGATGCTGTAGGCGACTTGGATCTGCAGCTTGTCGGCCACGCCGGCGGCGACCAAGTTCTTGGCCACGTAGCGGGCATAGTAGGCGGCACTGCGGTCCACCTTGGTCGGGTCCTTGCCGCTGAACGCACCGCCGCCGTGGGGGATCCATCCGCCGTAGGTGTCCACGATGATCTTGCGGCCGGTCAGGCCTGCATCGGCTGCCGGGCCGCCCTTCTCGAACTTGCCCGTGTGGTTCACGAAGTACTGCGTGTCCCCGTGCAGCCACTCTTCCGGGATGATCGGCCGGACCACGTGCTCGATGAGCTCGTGCTGGATCTGGTCGTGCGAGATGCCTTCCTCGTGCTGGGCGGCAAGCACCACGGTGTCCACGGCAACCGGCGCGCCGTCCTGGTACCGCACGCTGACCTGGCTCTTGCCATCGGGGCGCAGGTAGCCAAGCTTGCCACTCTTGCGCACTTCCGTGAGCTTGCGCGTGAGCTGGTGGGCCAGGTGGATGGGCACGGGCATGTAGGCCGTGTCGACAACTCCGGGCTTCTCGGCATAGCCGAACATCATGCCCTGGTCGCCGGCGCCGATCTTGTGGTCCGCGCGGGTGACGACGCCTTGCGCGATGTCGAGGCTTTGCGGCACCAAACGATCCGTCTGGATGGTCGCCGTGTCGACGCCCAAACCGCTGGCTTCGTCCGTGTAGCCGATCTCTTTGATCGCTTGCCGGGCGATCGCGGCGAAGTCGACGCCGTCTTGGCCCTCCGCCGTGATCTCGCCCGCGAGGCACACAAACTCGGTCGCGACCATGGTCTCGCAGGCGACGCGGGCGGCCGGATCGAGCTTGAAAAGCGCATCCAGGACGCTGTCGCTGATGCGGTCGGCGACCTTGTCGGGGTGCCCTTCCGTGACCGATTCGGAGCTGAAGACGAAACTCATGGGTGATCCCTGCCGCACGCGGCAGACGAGCCCATTCTGGGCGCCCTATAACTCATCTTTGGAGGGGCGCCGGGGTGGCAAGGAGGAGAGGTTGAGGCAGGCGGACCGTGCTACAGGCGGCCCATGTCAAGAAGCTCGACACCCTGGACGTCGTCCAGGCCGTTGAGGAGCTCCTCGATCTTGTCGTTGTTGCCCTCGTCGTCCTCGACCACAATGGTGGTTTCGAGGGCCTTGAGGCCGAATGCGAACGGCTTGGCTTCGCACTTTTGCAGCTGCGCGAAGGCCGGCATGAGGTCCTTCAGCGTGGCTTGGAGCTTGTCGAGGTCAACTTCCGTGCCATCGGGCATGACGCGGTATTTCAGGAGAACTTCACCCATAGGGATCACCCGGGGCGATGCCCCGTGGGTCTGCCCACTCGGACGCCGTATTTCACCGTGGCGGCCAAGTACCGGCGCACGTGTGCCGCCTCCATGCGCTGGGCCGCTTTGCTGCTTGTCTTTGCTCTTGCTGGATGCTTTGGCAGTGTCGACCAAGAACCCGCTCCCGAACCGACCCAGCAGCCCGTGCGCGACCCGGATTGGGCCGTGCGCGCCATCCCATTGGACCACGACCACACGGACCGCAGCCTGCACATGGGCCTGAGCAGCCCCAACTGGCAAGTCGTGGGGCGTGACCAGCTGGCCACCGATTACCACGGCGCGCCAAGCGGCGGCTACTACTGTGGCGAGGTGAGCAGCGGCGAAACCAAGCTGGCCGTCGTGAATTCGTTCACCAGCAACACGGCCATCGTCATCATGGACGTCACCGACCCGGCCAACCCGATGAAGGTGGGTGAGCTGATCTTGGAGAACGCCCACGTGTACGACAGCGCCATCACGGACGATGGCCAGTACGCGATCTTGGCCACCAGCCCCCTGGATGCTCTGTTCTCCGACCCGAACGACCCCGCCGTGGCGACGTACGACATCACGCCCCGGTTCCGCACTGCTTGCGGCGAATCCCAAGGTCCCACGGACAGCGTGCCGTATGCCAGCGGCACGGTGCTGGTCGATCTGCGCGACCCTGCGGCCCCCAACGTGGCGGATTACAAGCCTCGCCCAGCCATCGGGCCGCACAGCGTCAGCAGCACCACCATTGACGGCACCCGCTGGGTGCTGGCCAGCACGACCAACCTTGCCTACGATGCCAGCACCTTCAGCTTCTTCACCGTCGAAGAGACCCTCAACGTCCCGCGCCTGCAAGAGTACGGCGAATACCGTGCCGACTACCACCAAGACGCGACGGCGGACCCGCAGGACCGCGCCGCCACGGCGGGGTTGCTCAACGGCCACGTGGATGGCACCATCATGAAGCACCCCGGCACGGGCGACGTGATGGCCTACCTGGCCAACTGGGACAGCGGCCTCCTCCTGGTTCGCCTGGACGGCCCGCAGCAGATCAACCTCGTGGGCCGCTGGGGCGAACGCGACCCGGCCGCCGGCTCCGGCATGACAGGTGCCATCCACACGGCCCTTCCCATGCCAGAGCTGTGGCACGGCCAGAGCGTCGTCGTGACGGGTCAAGAGGTCGGCGCGCGCCCCGCCAACCGCCCGACGGGCCAGATCGTCATCCTGAACGTGGACGACCCGGCTGCGCCAACGCCGATCGCCCGCTGGACCCTGCCCATGGACATCCAATGGAGTGGGGGCCTCATCTTCAGCACCCACTACGTGGCGCTGCAGGATGACATCCTGTACACGGCCCTCTACCATGGCGGCGTCTGGGCCGCCGATGCCAGCCCGGAGCATTGGCCCGAGCTGCCAAGCGTCGGTGCGTACCTGCCGGATGACGTCCAGACCGAGGCGGCCACCGGAGGCCCAACGCCGGAGGTGCTCGATGTGCTGGCGCTGGGCAGCGGGAACGTGCTCATCTTCGACGCCACGACGGGGGCCTACGTTCTGAAGCTGGACCCTGACGGAGTCGCTCCCGCGGCCCCGTGGCTCGAGGACGCCTGGATCGGGATGGAGTGAAGCCGCGCACCGTGCGCGGGGCTCCGGATGCGGCGCATCCGGCGAAGCGGGCTGTACCGGATTCGAACCGGCGACCGGCGGGTTAAAAGCCCGCTGCTCTACCTGACTAAGCTAACAGCCCAGAGGCCAAGGTGGCCTGCGAGCCGGCCAGACGGACCCCCCTGAAAAGGCCGACGGCCCATCATTGGACGGCGTCATTTGCACGAGCTATCCCAAAAGGCCATAGGCGCCGGGCGTGATGACTGTCCGTGCGCGACCATCAGGCAGTTGCCCATGACCTGCGCGAGCCGCTGCTGTCGGCGGCAGGCTTCCTTGAACTGCTTGCCAAGTCGGACTTGTCGGCGCAGAACAAGCACTACGTCGAGGGTGCCATCGAGGCGGTGCGGCGTGCCCACGCGCTCATGCGCAACCTGCGGGGCCAGGGCGACGGAGCGACGGGCGTTTGCCTTGACAGGCTCATGGCGGAAGTCTTGCTGGAGCTGGAGCCGCTGCGGGTCCAGACCGATGCCGTCGTCAGCTGGGCCGCGTTGCCGACCATCCGCGGCGACAGCGAAGGGCTGGCGCGCGTGTTTCGCAACCTCCTCGCCAACGCGATGCGCCACGGCGGCGACCCGCCGTGCATCCGCGTGGCTGCCGCACGCAGCGACGATGCCTGGCACGTCACGGTCCAAGACCAAGGCCCCGGCGTGCCGCATGCCCTGCTGAAGACCATGTTCCGGGGCGTCCCTGACGCCCAGGGGCACGGGGTGGGATTGCACGTCGTCCAGCGCATCGTGAAGGCGCATGGGGGCAAGGTCTGGGTCGAAAACGACGCCGGTGCGGTGTTCCACCTCTTGATCCCGCACTCCCTCGCCGTCGTTGACGGAGCCCTCAAGCTCACAAACATTCATGAGCGCTCATCGCTTTCCGGACCCTTTGGCGCCGCAAGGGTTGAATAGGACCCCCTTTTCGCGAAGCCTGCATCGAGGACCAAAGGGTAGGCCGCGCCATCTGTGGACGCCCTTTGGACGCGAGGAGAAGCCTCCTGGTGGAGTCTCGCTGCAAACCATGGTGATCCTTTGAGCGAAGACCGACGATTCAACGTCCTTAACCACGCTCTCGTGCCTTTGCACGAACTCGTCCCTGAAGAAGAGGTTCCGATTCTTCTGGAGAAATACAAGATTCAGAAGGAGCACCTTCCCAAGATCCGCTCCAACGATCCTGCCGCGAAGGTCATTTCGGCCAAGCCCGGGCAGGTCATCAAGATCACTCGCCAATCCCCGACCGCCGGGGAGGCCATCGCCTACCGCCTCGTCATTGAGGCTATCTGAGGACCAATTCCATGCGCGAACTCGTCGACGCCTTCTACCGCGAGCGCTCGATCGTCAACCACCACATTGCAAGCTACAACGACTTCTTGTCGCAGCGCTTGCAGCACGTCATCGACCACATTCGGATCGGGGACGATGACACCGCTGAACGCGGCATTGTGATGACGGACATCGAGGGCTACCAGATCAAGCTCGGAAAGATCAGCGTGGGTCGCCCCATCGTCAAGGAAGCAGACGGCAGCCGCCGCCCGCTGACCCCGATGGAAGCACGCCTGCGCAATCTCACCTACCAAGCCCCGCTGACGCTGGATTTCATCCCCGTCATCGACGGCATTGAGCATGAGCCGGAAACCGTCCAGATCGGCCGCCTGCCGATCATGGTCAACTCGGCCCACTGCAACGTGAACCGCAAGGTGCTCGAAGAGCTCGAAGGCCGCACCCTCACGGATGAGGACTACCAGGCCAAGCTCGTTGAGATGCAAGAAGATGCGCTGGACCCCGGCGGCTACTTCATCAGCAACGGCACCGAGCGCGTCCTGATCACCCTTGAAGACCTGGCGCCCAACCGCGTCCTGGTCGAGAAGGCCACCCGCTACGGCACCGACGTCGAGATCGCCAAGGTGTTCAGCCAGCACGAAGGCTACCGCGCCCTCGTGGTCGTGGAGCGCAAGAAGGACGGCGACCTGATGGTCACGGTCCCCAGCGCCAGCGGCCAGATCCCCCTTGTCATCTTGCTGCGCGCACTTGGCATGGAGTCGGACGAAGAGATCGTCCACGCCATCCAGAGCGACCCCCAGATGGAGCCCCTCATCTTCGGCAACATCGAGTCTGCCGCGGAAGAGTACGGCGTCAGCACCCGCGAGGACGCCATCGGCTACCTCGGCAAGCGCCTGGCCGGCGGCCAAGCCAAGGAATACCGCGTCAAGCGCGTCGAGGCCCTCATGGACCGCAACCTCCTGCCCCACTTGGGTCAGGAGCCCGAAGACCGCATCACGAAGGCCATCTTCCTCGCCCGCATGGGCCAGAGCGTCTTCGAGCTGTACCTCGGCATGCGCGAAGAGGACGACAAGGACCACTACAGCAACAAGCGCCTCAAGCTCGCGGGCGACCTCATGGAGGACCTGTTCCGCGTGGCCTTCATGGCGCTTTGCAAGGACCTGAAGTACCAGCTCGAGCGCGCCCACGCCCGCAACCGCGACGTGAAGATCCAGACGGCCGTCCGGGCCGACGTGCTGAGCCAGCGCCTGCTGCACAGCCTCGCCACGGGCAACTGGGTCTCCGGCCGCGCCGGTGTGAGCCAGCTGCTGGACCGCACCAGCAACCTCGCCAGCCTCAGCCACATGCGCCGCGTGACGAGCCCGCTCACGCGCAGCCAGCCTCACTTCGAAGCCCGTGACTTGCACTCCACGCAGTGGGGCCGCCTGTGCCCCAACGAGACCCCCGAAGGTCCCAACTGTGGTCTCGTGAAGAACCTCAGTCTGTGCGTCGAGATCAGCG
>JBFKLD010000003.1:0-17413 GCA_041630755.1 Thermoplasmatota archaeon | reverse complement strand
CCTTCCAGGGCGAGCCGCAGACGGTCGGCGCCAAGATCCTGTGGGCATTGACTGGCTGGATGGCAAAGGGCGCCGTCAAGAAGGCATGCGCCCAGGACCTCGAAGACATCAAGGCCGCCGCGCAATAGATTCAGGTCAACTTGATAGGCCTCCAGGCCCATGGGGAGGGCATGAAGATCACCGTCGAGGCGACGGCAAAGGCCACGCGGCAGGCCTGCTGGGATGCGGCCGTGTCCCCCCAGGCCATCAAAGCGTGGAACGCCGCAAGTCCGGATTGGCATTGCCCGTCCGCCGAGGTGGACCTTCGCCCCGGCGGCCGCATGGTGAGCCGGATGGAGGCCAAGGATGGCTCGATGGGGTTCGATTTCGCGGCGACGTTCACGACGGTCGAGCCGCCCCGACGCTTGGCATACACGCTCGATGACGCCCGCCAGGTGGAACTCACGTTCGAGGACGCGGAGGGGGCGGTGCGCATCCGGCAGACCTTCGACGCGGAAACCGAAAACGATCCTGACGTTCAGCGGCAGGGCTGGCAATCCATCCTCGACAGCTTCGTGCGCTACGTGGAGGCCTGATGGCGCACATCTTTGCGATGCCCTTTGCCGACGTCTACCCCTTGTACGTCCAGAAGGCCGAACGCAAGGACCGGACGAAGCGTGAAGTCAACCAGATCATCCGCTGGCTGACCGGGTATGACGCCAAGGGGTTGCAGGCGCAGATTCGGAAGAAGTCCTCGTTCGAGGAGTTCTTTGCGCAAGCTCCGAACATGAACCCGGATCGGTTGCTCATCAAGGGCGTCGTGTGCGGCGTGCGCGTGGAGGAGGTCGAGGACCCCCTGATGCGCGAGATCCGTTACCTGGACAAGCTGATTGAAGAATTGGCGCGCGGCAAGGCCATGGACAAGATTCTACGCAGTCCTGAGTAGTCCAGGCATTGCCGCAATGCCAGGCTTCGTGCCCGCGAAGCCAAGCGCATGCCATGGCAGAGGTGGCTGCGGTTCGCGGCAATGCCCACGGGCCCGAGACGGGGCATCGTCCAGGTTGCCAAGCCCTATCGTTGCTTGAGCCAGATGACCGCGCAGCGGTTCGCCGCGGTGATCCCATGACTGTAGCATACGTCGTCGAGTTGACGATTGAGGAAGGCAAGCAAGACGCATTCAAACAAAAGGCCGCCAAGTACATCGAGCAAGTGGAAGCCGGGGAGCCCGGCACCTTGGCGTACCAATGGTTCCTGGCAGAGGACGGAAGCCGTTGCCTGCTGTACGAGAATTTCGCGGATTCGAACGCGCTGTTGGCCCACTTGGCCAACGTGGGCCCGTCTCTGCCGGATCTTTTGGCCATTGCACCCATCACGCGCTTCGAGGTCTTGGGTGAGGCGAGCGCCGATGCCCGCGCCGCCTTGGCAGACTTTGGCACCGTGCACTTCCCCAGCATCGGCGGCTTTGACCGCCAGCAACTGGCTGCGGTGTAGCCGAAACGGCTACGCGCTCCTTCGCCCTTTCCTCCTTGTTGACATTGTTTGAGGCTGAAGCCGCAGCTGACGCGCTGCTGGCGGAGGCCGCGAAGTACGCCGTGCCCGGCATCTCCGAGAGCGCGCTCAACGAGAAGGTCCGCTTGCTGGCCCTCGCGCGCGGCATGTCGGATTTCTGGCACAAGCGCATCGTGCGCTCGGGGCCGAATACCCTCTGCCCGTACGCGGACAATCCGCCAGATCGCATTCTCGAGGATGACGACATCGTGTTCTTCGATTTCGGGCCGGTGCTGCAGAAGTGGGAGGCTGACGTCGGGCGGACCATCGTGCTTGGCGATGACGCGCAGAAGCACCGCATTGCCAAGGATGCGAAGGAGTGCTGGCATCTCGGAAAGGCGCACTTTGAGGCACGCCTGGACATCACCGGGGCCGACCTGTTTGCGCACATCGTCGAGTTGGCTGCGGCGCGTGGTTGGTCCTACGGTCAGGAGCATTGCGGCCACCTGATCGGCACCTTCCCGCATGAGAAGATCCAGGGCGAGAGCAGGCGCAACTACATCCACCCTGACAACCACGAACCGATGCGCGCGCCAGACGCGGAGGGGCGGGCCAGGGATTGGATCTTGGAGGTTCACTTCGTTGACCGGGAGGCCGGCATTGGCGCCTTCTTCGAGCAATGGCTGACGCGCCCGCCGGAATCCAAATCTACTTCCGATTGAGCGTCGAGAAAATGGCCATGCGCGCTGCATGGCTGGTCCTCCTCTTGGTGCCGGCCGCCACTGCCCACGTGCCGTCGTTCAACGAGGCGGGCGCGACGCCGGAAAGTGCGTTCGTGATCGACGACCCGACCAAGTCATGGGTGTTCTATGACACGCTGGAAGGGCAGCACTGGTTCCGCTTTGACATGGAGCAGGGCACGACGCTGTTTGCGAGCATCAGTTTGCCCGCCCGCGAGGTTGGTCGGCCGAGCTTGTGGATCGTGGGTCCGGGGTTCACAGAAGTGGGGCCCGCCGGAACACCCGGCAACCTTGGCGCGGTCCAAGCCGAGGCGCGCGATGAGCTGAGCATCGAACCGTTCACGCCGTTGGCGATGCGCTCCACGGCCGAGTGGCGGGGCGAAGCTCCAGCATCAGGAACGTACTATGTCGTGGTCGAGGCGGCAGGCCCGGTGGATTACAGCGTCGCGATCGGGTCCCGCGAATCGTTCACGCCCGTCGAATGGATCACCGTCCCGGTGGAGCGGATTGCGATTCAGGCGTGGGGCGGCGTTCCGCCAATCCTTGCTGTGGCGGGAGAGATTCTTGGCGCAGCCGCGGCAGGGGTCCTTGTCTGGAAGACACGGCCCGGGTGGCGCGGCGCCGTTGGATTGGTTGCCGCAGGCATCGTGGCGGGAACCAGCCTCTCGACCATTGTGCTGGCAACGATCGCCGCAGCCGAAGCCGGTCCTTCGGGCGCGCTTGCCATCCCCTTCGCCTTCGCCTTGGCGGCCGCGGGAGTTGGCTTTGGCGCCTTGCGTGCCGTGCAGCGCGGCCGGTGGCGGGCAGCGATGGGGTGGGCGGCGGCGGCCCTCGTTGCGTGGGCAGGTTTGGTGATTGGCTCAGTGCTTCTGGTGGGCTGGGCCTTGTGGGAGCGTTTGCAACCAAAGGCGAACGTGCCGATGGACACGTGAGGATCGATGGACACCCTTGAAGCGGGCCGCCAATTCGGCCTCTTTGGCGCCTTCGTGGGATTGCTTGCCGGGGCAGCCTATTCTGTCGGCGGTTTTCTGATGGATGCCGCCACGGGCCTAAACCTCGGCACCGCGCTGGCGTTCATGGCATTGCTCGGGATGCCCCCCTTGTTCGGGGTGGCGGGTGCCGCACTGGGGATGCTTTTTGCGCCCATCCATCGCCGCATTCCCGCACGCTTTGGCGGCGGGCGCACCTGATTCGCCGGCCTCCAGGGCCAACTCTTTGTCTTGTTGCGCTCATGATGGCGCATGGATTTCCAGATTGCCCGCAAGTTGCATGCCCCCATCCAAGACGTGTGGGACGCGTGGACGACGGCCAGCCAATTGGAGAAGTGGTACAGCCCCGGCCCAGTCAATTGGGTTGTCGACCAGCTCGATGTTCGCCCTGGGGGAAAGTTCCGCATGCACATGGACACGCCCAACGGGGAGCACGTGGCCGAAGGGTCGTTCCACGAAGTCCAAGCGCCGCACAAGCTGAGCCAGGGGCCAGACGACGGTTCGATGACCATCCATACATTCCTGGAGGAAACCGAAGAGGGGACGCACATGGTGGTCAGCATGGACGGGCTTCCGGAAGACCAGCACGAAATGATGCAAGGAGCCTGGAGCGCAGGCTTCGACAAGCTCGAGAAGCTTCTGGGCTGAGAAACGGATTCAAAGACCGCGCCCCTGCGCCGCGCATGGGCGAACTGACGGGCATCATGAAGGGAACCGGGGCCAAGATGAAGGCAGACATCCAGGATGGCATCGTTGTGTTCCGGGGCGCCCTGAAGGCGAAGGTGCCGTTTGCGGATCTGGACGCAGAAGCCCGCGGAACGCTTCTTGCCATCCGCTACAAGGACAGCGTGGTCGAATTGGCTGCAGGCGGGAAGGCCGCCAGCCTTGCGGCCAAGATCAACCGGGGCTAGTCGAGCTTCACGTCGATCACGCGGTGCGCACGCAGCTGCGGCAGCGATCCGGTGACCGCCTTCAGATCCTCCTCGATCTGCTTGTCTTCGAGGGTGGTGCGCGACGGGATGCGCTGGTACTCTGCCCAAGTGGCCACGGTGAAGGATTCGAGGATGCGCCCCGGCTGCTCCACGTCTTCGACGAGGTGGAACCGCAGAGCGCCGTTGCGCTTGAGCCCCCGGTGCACGCGGCGCATGACCGCCATGAACGCATCCCGCTTTTCGGGTTCGATCGTCCACTCGGCCGTCACGAGGATGGGTCCGTCGTGGTCGTGGACAGACGTGGTGGGCACTTCCAGAAACGGCACCGGCCGCGCATCCATGTCCACGTACGCCCCCAAGCGGATGAAAAGCAGAATCGGGGCAGATAGGGCCATGACGCCAGCGGCACCCAGGAGCGCCGTCTGCACGCCGATGCGCTCAGCCAGGGCACCCCAGAAGATGGCCCCCACAGTGAACGTCCCCTGCAGAGCAAGCAAGTACACGGCCACGCCCCGCCCGCGGACCCACGGCGGAAGCACGCCTTGCAGGACCGTCATGACCGCACTGATCCACAGCAAAAGGGCCACACCCCCCATCACCAGTGCCGCCAATGCCACAGGGATGCTTGTGGTCCAGGAAAGTGTGGCAAGCACCCCGGCTTGCACCAACATGGCCAGCGCCACGATCGCGTCGGGACCGAGGCGCTTGCGGATGGCCGGGCCTGCCACCATTGCCAGAAGCGCGCCGATGCCACCGGCGCCCGCCAAGACACCGAACATGGTCGGCCCTGCATGCAGTTGGAAGCGGGCCACGGCCGGAAGCAGCGCCATGAGGGCGACCGCGGCAAAGGCGTACGGCATCATCTTCAGGATGACCCGTTTGAGCGGTTTGTCGTAACGCACGTAGCGCAGGCCCATGCGCACCGCGGATCCCAGGTGCTCCGGGGGCAAGCCTTGACGGGGCTCGGGGTGGAAGCGCCGCAACGTCACCAAGCCCAGGACCAGGACCACAACGTTGAGCGAAAAGACGGCAAGTGGCCCCTGGAGAGCCACAAGGACGCCAGCCAATGCTGGCCCCACGGCCATGACGACGTTGGATGCCCCTGAGCTGAGACTCATGGCGCTTCCGAGCTTCTCGCGTGGAACGAGGCTCGGGAGGGTCGACATCCATGCCGGGCCCGTCATGGCCCCCACGATGCCCAACCCCGCCGCAAGAAGAAGGATGGTTGGCACCGTGTGGGCGCCTTGCCAGGCAAGGATTGCGTATGCTCCGACGAGGACGACTTGTGCGGCTTGCCCGATGAGCATGATGCTGCGGCGGCTGGCCACGTCCGCCAACGCGCCGGCGATCAGGGCAAGCAGGAACGTGGGAAGCGTGCTTGCCACGTTCAGAAGCGCAATGGCCACCGGGGACTCGGTGAGCCCGGTCAACGTCCACGTGGCGGCCATCCCGTTCATGAAGAGCGCAAGCTGCGACGCGAGGCTGACCCCGAGCACGACGCGGAATGCTGCATGGTTGGCCACGCAGGGGTACCCGACTTGCCCCTTATGGCTTGATGCTCAGGCGTCGGATGCGATGCGTGCCCACGCGGCGATGCCCCAGACCAGGGGGATGAGCGTGATGGCCACCAGCGTCGTCAATGTCAAGACCGGGCCCATTCCAGGGACCATCGCCACGGCAAGACAGCCCACGATGCCCAAGGACAAGCTCAACTCCGTTCGGCGCCGGGCGCCGACAAAGTACGGGTTGTATTCATGGACGCGGCTGAGCCCAATCATGGAAAGCATGGCCACCGCAAGACTCCCGGCGATGAGCCAACGAGCTTCGGGCCCCAGCGCCGCCTGGCCATGGCCGACGATGCTGAGCACCCCCGCACCGACGCCCGCAATGGCGGCCAGCAACGGGTAGTGCAGATAGCTGCGCATGCGGGCGGCGTTCAAGGTTGGCCGGAGGCTTTCTCTCGGCACCATCTCGAAGTAGATCCACCACAGCTGGAAGGCCAACGCCATGGCCAACAGGCCCGTCAGCTGGTCCATGCCGGTGATGCGATCAAGGCCCGCCAGTCCGTTGACGGTGCCTGCCACGGATTCTCCGAGCACGATGATGGTGAAGAGACCGAAGCGCTCGATGAGCCGTTCGTGGTGGAGCGCCGGCAAACTGGAGATCTGCTTCGTCAGCAATGCCGGCGTGGACAGATCAATGAGCAATCCGAGAAGCCACAGGGCCGGACGGAATTCGAGCGGCACGAAGATCGAAACGACCCAAGGGAGCAACCCGAACGTGAAGCCCGTGATGTATCCGTTGGTGAGGTGCTTGGCTTCAGGATCGCTGCGGCCACCACGCCACCAGAGCGCGATGATCAGGAGGCGGCCGACCATGTATGCAACCGCGAAGGGCGTGCTGGTATCGCCGTAGGCCCCATGCGCGAAGACGGCCAAGCCGACCACCGGGATCATCTGCAAGAACGTGAACAGCCGATGGCTGACGTCGTTGGTCTCGAACCGGTCCGTGTAGAACGTGTCGCCAATCCAGAGCCACCAGACCGCAAGGAAAGACAGGGCAAATTGCCAGCCGTGCTTCCAGTCCGGATGATGCGCCAAGTCATGCGCAAGCTGCGCCACGACGACCACGAAGATGAGGTCGTAGAACAGGTCGATGAAGCCGACCTTCCGCTCCTTGCCTTCGTCTCCCTCGCGTCGGAGCGCCGGGCGCTGCCACCAATCGGTCACGGCGTGGGCATCTGCGCGCAGACATAAGTGCGCCCGGGGACCCTCCAGGACACTCCTCAACCGCTAAATAGCGCGCCCGGTCGCCAAGGCCCCCGGCACCTGCCGGGCTCATCCCTATGGCCAATCTCTTTGCCGGCTGGACGCCGCTCACTCTCCGCCAGAATCTGTTTTCGGGCCTCACGGTTGCCCTTGCGATGGTCCCTGAGGCCATTGCGTTCTCGTTCGTTGCGGGCGTGGAGCCTCTGGTGGGCCTCTACGCGGCCTTCCTGATGTGCCTCATCACGGCCGTGTTTGGCGGACGGCCGGGCATGATCAGTGGCGCCACCGGTGCGTTGGCGGTGGTCATGGTGGCTTTGGTTGCAACACACGGCGTCGAGTACCTGTTTGCGGCTGTCGTCTTGATGGGCATCCTGCAGCTCATCTTCGGGGCGCTGCGGCTTGGAAAATTCATCCGCCTCGTGCCGCACCCCGTGATGCTTGGTTTCGTCAACGGGCTGGCCATTGTCATCTTCATTTCCCAGTTCGAGTCCTTCAAGGATGGCCACGCGTGGCTCCAGGGCAGCCAATTGTGGACGATGATCGGACTCACCGTGCTGTCGGTGGCCTTGATCTTCGGTCTTCCCCGCTTGAACAAGAACATCCCTGCGCCGCTTGTCACCATCGCGGCTGTGGCTGCGGCGGCCTACGCCCTCGGGCTCGATCCGCGCACGGTCTCTGACCTGTCGCCGATCAAGGGCGGTTTCCCGATGCCCAGCATCCCGCAGGTGCCGTTCAACTTGGAGACGCTCAAGATCATCTTCCCCTACTCGCTCATCTTGGCCGCGGTGGGCCTCATCGAGACTTTGCTCACCCTGAACCTCATCGACGAGGTGACAGACACCGTTGGGCGCCCCAACAAGGAATCCCTCGCACAGGGCGCAGGAAACGTCATCACCGGCTTCTTCGGCGGCATGGGCGGATGCGCGATGATCGGCCAGAGCATGATCAACGTTGGAAACGGCGGCACGCGCCGGCTCAGCGGCATCATCGCCGCCGTGACCCTCATCGCGGGCATCTTGTTCCTGAGCGACATCATCGGCATGATCCCGCTGGCCGCCCTGGTGGGATTGATGGTCGTGGTGTCGGCCAAGACCTTCGCGTGGGCGAGCCTGGGGCGCCTGAACAAGGTGCCCAAGGAGGACGCGTTCGTCATTGTCGCGGTGACGGTTGTGACCGTCTTCACGGACCTCGCCACGGCCGTCGTCATCGGCGTGGCCATTGCGGGCCTCGTCTTTTCGTGGAAGCACGCCAAGCAGATCCGCATCGAGAAGCGCGACACGGACGAAGGGCGCGTCTACGAAGTCATCGGCACCGTCTTCTTCGCAAGCACATCGCAATTCACCCAAGGGTTCGCGCCCAAGGATGACCCCGACAGCGTGATCATCGAGTTCCAGCGCGCCCGCGTGATGGACCACTCCGCCATCGAAGCCATTGAGAGCTTGGTCGGCCGCTACGAAGCCCGCGGCAAGCAAGTCAAGCTTCGCCACCTGAGCGCGGACTGCCGGGCACTTCTCGACAAGGCACGGTCCAAGGTTGAGATCGACCCCGTGCACGACCCGCGCTACCACCCGGCCGTCGACCACTTAGCAGATCACCTGGAGAAAGCGTAGGGACCCGTCGGCGGGCCCTCACCTTTATTGCCCTCCGGGACCAGCGCCACGCGTGCAGGCCACCATCCGCATGCCCCCCAAGTCGGTCTTCCAATTCCTTTGCGACCCGACGTGGATCGAGGAAGTGTCCAAGGTGACGGTCGTCGAAGATGACGGACCGTTTGGTGAAGGGTTTGGCTGGACCGAGAAGCGTCTGCTGCAACGGCGGCGCTGGGAAGTGACCGCATACGATCGGCGCGCGTTGACGTTCAGCGCCACAGACGGCACGATCACATTGCATGTCGCGGCAAAGAAGGGCGGAACGATGTCCTGCAACGTGCAGATGCGCGCCGAAGGGCCCGCAAAGGCCGTGGCGAAGTTTGAGGGCGAAGACCGCATCGGGCTTCTTCGGACATTCCTCGAAGGCGAACCGGAATAAACGCGGCGAGCCATCCGCAGCTGTGCGGATGTGGTCGGGCTCGGTGGCAGGGCGCGGGGAGGCGGCATTTGCCTGAGGCGCTGATCCGCTTGGCCAACTCCCACGAGGCCGAGGAGATCTGCCACTTGATGCTGGAGGCCTTCTCGCCCTACCGTGACCTCTACACGGAGGCCTGCTTCGATGCCACCGTGCTCGACGCTGCGCGCATCCAAGACCGCATGGAGGAGGGCCCCGTCTGGGTGGCCATATCCAAAGGCATCGTCGGCACCTGCGGGGCCGTGGTGGATGGCGACCGCCTCTACATTCGCGGGATGGCGGTCCACCCCAACGCGCAGCGCCAAGGACTCAGCCGGCGCCTGCTGGATGCCGCGCAGGCATACGGGAAAAAGGAGGGATGCCACGCGCTGTGGCTCAGCACGACGAGGTTCTTGCTTGCCTCGCAGGCCGCGTATGCGGCCGCAGGATTCGTCCCGGCGCCAGGACCGGCCGATCTCCACGGGACGCCGCTCGTGTCGTTTGAGAAGCGCCTCGATCAGACCGTGTGAGTGGCGGCTTGCTCGGAAATGAGGATGCGCGGCTTGCCAATGACGCCGGCCTCCTTCATGGCCGCTGCCAGCTGGGGCGACTGGGTGAAATTCGTCAGATCCTCCGTGGATCCGTGCGCAATGACGCACACGAAGTTGTTGTTGGTGGGATCGCAGTAGACCCGGTCCTTCGTGAGGTTGTATTCGTGGCGCACGCCGCCGTGGGCGTCGTAGGCCTTGCGCCAGGTCGGGTAGTCTTCGACTTCGTGTTCAACAATCAATGTGGCCATGGGTTCACGTCCAAGCAGAACCGGAAGCGGCGGCGTCCTTCAGTCCTTTCTGATGGCGTGGCGTGGCTCCAGCGCAACCCATCATTCGGGGGGTCCAAGTAGTCCCAGACGTACGGGCATGCATGAGTGTCGCCAGCGCCACGCGTGTGATCAAGGCCAACAAGAAAGACATCCGCGCCGTCCTGGAAGATTTTGGCAACATTGGGCAGTGGAGCTCGAATGTGGTGTCTTCGGACTGGATCGGTGACGCCCGAGGCGTCGGCATGGAACGCCACTGCGACATTGGCGGGGGCAAATTCCTCAAGGAGCGCGTGACGGAGCTTACGAACGACAAGATGGTGATCGAGTTCTATGAGCACAACATGCCCCTCAAGCGCGGCCAAGCCACGTTTGCGCTTGGCAAGAAATCCAAGGAGGGCGTGCCCGTCACGTTCAGCGTGGATTACCAACTGAAGTTCGGCCCCATCGGGACGCTGATGGACAAGATGATGGTCGGCAAGATGTACAACAAGGTCGCCAACGACATGCTCGAAGACCTCGAGAAGGCTGTCTGAGCGCCGCGATTTGCGGGCACGCTTCTAAGCCATCGACCGGGTGCGATCAAGACGATGGGCTTGCCCACGGGGAACGAACACCATGGAACGGCGTGAACTGATCGGGTTGCTTGTGGCCGTGTTGGCCGTCTTGGCAGCATCGGCGATCGGAGGATTGAGTTCGCTCAACGCCGCCGACGAGTACGCGGCGCTGGAGCAACCATCCTGGGCCCCCCCTGCCTGGCTCTTTGGCCCCGCATGGACGGTCCTCTACGCGCTCATCGCTCTGAGTGGCTGGCAAGTGTGGCGCACGACGGGCTGGTCCGCGGAGACAAAGATCTGGACGATCCAACTTGCCATGAACGCCTTGTGGACGCCCCTGTTCTTCGGCCTGGGTTGGAGGGGCATCGCTCTGGCATGGATCCTCGCTCTCGATGCCGTGGTCCTCCTGTACATCGTGCGCACGTGGAAGCTCGGATGGCCTGCCTGGGCCATGGTTCCCTACCTGGCATGGATCTCTTTTGCCACCGCCCTGAACGCTGCCGTGTGGCACCTGAACGCGAGCTGACCATGGGCGTGACCGACCACCCCTGCCCCACACAGCAGGACGCGTACGACCACTTCGCCACCATCCTGGGCTGCGAAGTGACGCCGCGGGACCTGCTCGAGCCTGGAGACTACACCGGCGTGGTGGTGCGCCAACGGGCGGCCTATGAAGAAGGGCACATCGAAGGTGCCGTGCACCTGCCCTTGTCCACAATCCGCAAGGAAACGGTTCCGCCGGGGCTCCTGGTCGTTGTGGGCCAAGACGATGCCCAGACCCTTCGCGGCGCACTGGTGCTATGTGCCCTCGGGGCGCCGACAAAGGCCCTGCGAGGCGGCATGGCCGCATGGCCCTACGAAGTCGCCTGACAGCGAATCACCCACCAGCCGTGGACGCGCTCGATGGCCGCATCAAAGGCGCTGGCCTCCAGCAAGGGGATCACGACGCGATGGAGTTTCTTGGTCGTGTATCCGTGACGGCGGAACACGGCCCGAACCCAGACCATCAGCAACGGAAACGGCTTCTTCCCGGTCCACGCCTCGAATTCGTCCCGCGTCATGTCGCCTGCACCCTCGACGATCCACAGCTGCCCTCCGGGGCGCAGCACCCGCGCAATCTCGGCCAAGCTGCGGCGGGGGTGCTTCCAATGATGGAAGGTTTCTGTCGCCAGAACCCAATCCTGGCTTTCGTCGTCGAGCGGGATGGCGTGGCTTGCTCCGACCGCGTAGCGCAGATTCGGGGCCGCGTGCCGATCGGCGAGGCGCACCTGCACGGGGTCAAGGTCCATCCCGCAGACGGAGGCATCTGGTTGCGCCTGCGCAATCGCCGCGGCCAGGTGCCCGGGACCGCAGCCCAGATCGAGAATGTCGTTGGCGCGCACGCCGAGCGCAAGTTGATCGTAGAAGCGTTGCAGCTGGCGCGCCACCAAGCGATCGTAGATGTGGTGCCCGCCCCAGGGAAGCGTCTCGCGCACACGCCGTCACCGGGCCGGACCTGCTTGACGCTATGGGTCAGCGCACGATGCGCACTTCCACCTTCTGGACCCCCTCCTCGACATCCAAGGTGATGGTCTCGACTTTTGATTTCGGAACGACGCTGACGGACCCATTGCGCTCGAAGTACGCTGCCTCGAGGTCCTCGATGCGATCAACGCCCCGCAGACGCGCCGCCTCCAGCAAGTCGGCCTCGGTGATGTGATGCCTCCGCATCACGGGCTCGTCCATCTTTCCATTCGCCACCAATTGGTCTGTGCCTCCCTTGACCACATGCCCAAAGCGGCGGCTGCGAAGCGCGATGGTTCCAAACAGCCAGTGCATGCCCACGAGGGCAAAGCCAGCCACGACCGTGCTCAGCAGCGGCGCTCCGCCATTGATGGCACGAGCCAAGACGCTGCCGAGCACGAAGGCAAGAAGCACGTCGAAGACCGTGTTGCGGCCCAGGAACCGCTTCTTTCCGGTGCGGACGATCCACAACGCCACCACGTAGACCACGACGGCGCTGGCAGCCACACGCGCCACGTCCGCAGCTTCTTCGCCAAGCCACCAGGCCTGGAGAACCTTGGCCACGTCACTCCAGAAGGACACGCTGGGGAAACGGGCGGAGGGTTTGAGGGTTTACGCGACGAGCAATCCGCCGTTCTTCTGGAGGTATTCCCGGTTGAGATCCCAGAACTCCGGCACCACGGAATCCTTGACTTCCGGCAGCGCAAGCAAGCGCTCCCCGTAAGCGGCGAGCTTCGGGAAGTCCTTGAGAACCTCCACGCCAAACTCTTCCAAGCCCTTGAGGCGCATGAACATCGGCGCGATGCTCGTGTCGATCAAGTTCAGCTCGTTGCCGTTCCAGTACGGACCTTCGCCCAATTGATCTTGCATCTTGCCAAGCTTGTCGCGCAGGCCCGCCACATGCTCATCGAAAGTCGCCTGGTCCGGGGCGCGCACGAGCATGTAGATGTCCATGAAGCACGCACTGGCAAATTCGATCCAGGCCCGGTTCAGAGCCTTCTGGATGGGATCCGACGGCATCATCGAGCCATCCGTCACTTCGTCCACGAATTCGTTGATGACCGCGCTTTCAAAGATCGTCTCCTCCCGGTCTCCGTCCTTCACCCGCAGCACGGGGACCTTTCCGAAGGGGCTGATCTTCATGAACCAGTCCGGCCGGTTCTCCAGATCGATGTACGTCACATCAAAGTCCACGCCTTTGTGCTTGAGCGTGATGACGCTGCGCTGGACGTAGGGGCAGAGCTTGAACGACACGAGTTGGAGGTCCATGGGCCCTCCTCATCGGCCAAGCGCCAAAAGATTAGGGGTAAGTGCTAGCTTGCCGCATCCACGAACGCCAGCAGCGCGGGCTCCTGGACGCCAGCGCTGGCCATGGCGGCAGCCAGCTCCGGGTCCTCGGAAAACGCACGCGCCTCAGACAGCGACTGCCATTGAAGAAGAACCGTCACCTCGTTGGGATCGGACGCATCGCGGAAGATGCGGTGCCCAGTGCAGCCCGCCGCGGCGCGCGCCGTTGCTTGCGCATCGAAGGTGGCCTTCCAGCCGTCAAAGTCCTCCACGTGGTGCCGAAGAATCTCGAAAGGCATCGTCGTGAACCTCGTCGCTGACCGTTCATAAAGCACGGGGCGCGTCCGATGTGCCCGCAGGGGAAGATTGGACCCGGGGCGCTACGCGAGCTGGTCGAGCGCGGCGTCGGCCACCAATGGCGCCTGCGCCTTGCGCGCCATCGGGATCTCAAACCACGCCGTGGCGCCCTTGCCCCGGCCGGGGCTGTCGAGTCCGATGTGGCCCTTGTGGGCCTCGATGATGCGGGCGGCCACGTAGAGGCCGAGAGCGGGACCTACGCGGGCATCTTCATGGGGGTCATGTGCTTGGCCGAACAGGCGGAAGAGGCGGGTCGACTCGCCAGGGTCCAGCCCGATGCCTTGGTCTTGCACTTCCAGCCGCAGGCGATTGCGCTGGCGTCGGATGTGGACCGTGATGGGCGAATCCGGAGGACTGAACCGGGCGGCGTTTCCGAGAAATTGCTCGAGGACGCGGCCAATCCATTGCTGGTCCATGGGGACGGTGGCCTCTGGAAGTTCGTCCGGGCAGGCAACGCGGTCTTCCAAACCCATCTCCTTGGCGGTGCGGCGCACAAGGCGGGCCAACGTGTTGGTCGTAGAGGGTTCCGGCTCGACGGGTGAATCCGGGGAGGTGAGCCGGACGGCATCCAAGATGCGCGTGCTCAGAGCTTCGATGCGATCCAAATCGTGCAGGAGGCTGTCGACGCTGCGCTCGGCTCGTTCGGGCAGCTCCATCATCGACAGCGTGTGCAGCCGCAGCCGCATGGGTGTAAGCGGCGTGTGCAGTTCATGCGCCAAGGTATCAAGCACGCGCCGGCTGAATTGCGCGGTCCTGCTGTTTTCGCGGTTTTGCATCTTTGCCTGGACGCGCTGCTGGCGGGCCTCCTCAGCTTCACGCCGGTCCGTGATGTCGTCATGGAGAACAACAAACCTGGGCGGACCATCCCAATCGATGCGGTGAGCACGCATGAGGAACCACCGGGGGCCGCTTGGGCCGGGGCAGGGATATTCGATTTCCAGATCCGCATAGTCGCCCCGCAAGACGCCGCGCAGCCGCTGGAAGATCATGCGTGTGGCCCGATCGGTTGCGCCGTTGAACGAATCGAGATAGTTGGTGCCCTCGTATTGGCCCTCGGCGCCGCCATTCTCATCGGAGAACCGCCGCCAGCTTCGGTTCACCGCTGTGATGCGGCCGCTCGCGTCGAGCAGAGCCACCTCCGTGTCGATGCTGTCAATCAGGGCCCGCAGGAGGGCATCGGAGCCCCGCGCCTCACCCACATCCGCGCGCACCAGATCTTCGACCATGCCCGCCAGCATCCGCAGTTGGCGCGCCTCCGCATCGCCCAGGCTGCGCACGGCAGAGCCGTAGATGCACAAGGCGCCGATGCGCGCCCCAGCAGGGCCGCGGATCGCGTGACCTGCACAGAACTTGATGGCGTGCGCGTGGACCCAGGAAGAATCGCGAAATCGCGCATCTTGTGCGGCGTCGGCAACCACCATTCCTTCGTCGACCACCGCGCGGCACAGGCTTCCCTCGGAAGGGGCCTCCCGCACGTCAAACCCGATGCGGCTCTTGTAGAAGACACGGCCTTCGTCCACGAAGCCGATGGTGACCTTGTCCACGCCAAACACCCGCGCGACCATCGTGGCCACATCGTCGTACCGGGGGTCTTCCTCGGAATCAAGAATCCCGGTGGCCCTGACCTCCTGGAGGCGTTCCGCCTCGCTGTACGACATATCCCTGATTTCTTTCGTTCGTGCTTAAAGCCAGTTGCGCAGGGGGCAAAGGCCGCTACCAGCGGCTCAGGTCTTCGTCCGGCTCACGCAAACTGCAGCTTCCCACCGCAAACGGCGTGGCCCCTGCCCCCAGCATGCCCTTCCACACGGGCGCGTCGATGCGGAAGTGGGACGGGTCCTCGTCGGTGATGCATTCCATGATGGCCTCCTCGTCGAAGGAGTGGCCGCGGGCTTCCCTGAGCCGGACGGCCGTGAGAATGCCCAAGAACCCGTAGGCATCCGGGCCAGGCAGCGGATGGTGAAGCCCCTGTGTGGCTTTCCACCGGATGCGCCGGTCGGCCACGTTCTCAATCACGTAAGCCATCGTCGGCGCTGCCAGGGCATGCGGGCCGGCGCAGCGGACCTTTGCTCCGACGCCGTGCTCCTCGAGCTGCGAAAAATAGGCAGGGCCGTGGGCGAGCCACTCATCATGGCTCCATCGCGGCTCGGCATACGCCAACGGCGAAGCAAGCCGGGCCACGTCCTCGGGCGATGCGATGACCGCCTCAAGGGCCACGATCTCGACCCGCTCGTCGGGTACCGGAAATTCGCCGGCGGCGTGACGCTCCACTGCATCGGGGCCCACGCCGACCAAGCACACACGGCAAGGACGGTCCCATTCCAGCGCATCCAATGCGGCGGGCGTGAGCTTGGCCAGATTCTCCGGCGTGAGCACCATGTCGCTGCCGACGAGTTCCCGGCGTTTCAGGGCCGAAGGAAACTGATGGCTTTCGCGCAGGGCTTCTTCGAACGACAGTGCCGCAGGCGGGAACATGCCCGCGTAGTCGAACAGGCCCTCAAGCAAGAGGCTGGATCTCCTGGTCGATCTTGCCAAAGACGCTGCGGCCATTCTGCTGCATGTCGATCGTGACGCGTTGGCCGAAGCGCAGGAACGGCGTGCTTGGCTTGCCGTGCTCGATGGTCTCGAGCATGCGGCGTTCGGCGAGGCAGCTGACGCCACGGCTCGTGTCCTCGTTGCTGACCGTGCCGGAGCCGATGATGGTTCCTGCGGGCAGGGGCCGCGTCGTGGCTGCGTGCTCGATCAGGTCGTCGAATCCGAAGAACATCTCCGGGCCCGCGTCCGGGTCGCCGCAGAATTCGCCGTCGATCCAGGACTCCATCTTGAGGTGGATGCGACCATCCTTCCACGCGTCGCCGAGTTCATCGGGCGTGACGAAGTAGGGGGCGAAACTTGTCGGCGGTTTGCCGTGGAAGAAGCCGAAGCCCGCCTTCAACTCGCGAGGAATCAGGTTGCGGAGGCTCACGTCGTTCATCATGCAAAGCAGCTTCACGTGCTTCAGGGCATCCTCCTTCTTGGTGCCCACCGGCACCTCATCGAGAACGACGCCCACTTCGGCTTCGAGGTCGATGCCGTGGTCTTCGCTGACCGCGCGGATGGGGTCCGTGGGGCCGATGAGCGGCGCGCTTGCGCCCTGGTACATCAGCGGGACCTTCTTCAGGTCCTCCGGGGGCTCCGCGCCGCGTGCCTTGCGAACCAAGACGATGTGCTGGATGTAGGCCGAGCCATCAAGCCAGCACCACGTGCGCGGCAATGGAGCCACGAAATCGCAGTCCGCGAGGGGCACGGTGTCCGGCAGCTCGCCAGCCTTGAGGGCACGGTCCAGGTCACGAAGGCCGGGCTCCACGGTGTCCCAGTTCTCGATGGCGTGCATCATCGTCGGCACCTCGGGCACCGTGGTCACGCGGCCCCCGACGTCGTCCACGAGAACGAGGCGGCCGTCGGGTCCATCACGCAGGCTTGCGAGCTTCACAGGTGGCGGACTGGGAGGGGTGGTTTCATGGTTGCGGCAATCCATTGGTTCATCCAGCTCAATTCAATCCCACGGGCGACCGCACACCCATGGACCCCGCCCGCGCGGAGAAGGACATCCTCATCGACGCCTCGCCGAAGGAGGTGTTTGCCGCGCTCACGGAACTGGACGGCGCAAACCATTGGATGAACGGCATCGTGGGCACCGAGATGCTCACCGACGGCGACTTCGGCAAAGCCACGCGGCTCGCTCTCGAAATGGCGGCCATGGGCAGCGGCAAATATGCCACGAACCCGAAAGTGGGCATGACGCGGTTGAAGGTGGCCGAGAAGATGGACGGCGACATGCTCGAGCGGTTCAAGGGGTTCGCGGGAGACTGAGCTTTCCATCCGGAAACCGCTTTCGACTTGGACCCCTTCTTCCTACCTGTCCCCATGAAGGTCAAGGTCTCCGGCATGACATGCGCCAACTGCGTGCGGCACGT
>JBFKLD010000002.1:0-17984 GCA_041630755.1 Thermoplasmatota archaeon | reverse complement strand
GCCGGGGCCAGAATCCTGGCCCCGCTGCCAATTCGGGGTGTACCTCGACGGCATCGTCTGGGATCACCATGAGGGCACCTGCGTCTACGTCAGCCGGGGAGAAGACCGCAGCGCGCGGGCACAGGGGCTGCTTGCGAGCCCAGACCCTGGAAGCACCTTGCAAGTCGGTCCGCTCAGCGACACCGTCGGCGATGCGCCATTCAAGGCCCGCGTCCTTGATGCGCAGCAGCAGATCCGCCAGGGCGAAGCATTCCAGATTGTCTTGTCGCGTGCATTCCAAGCGCACTTTGAGGGGGATCTGGCGCCCCTGTACGCCAAGCTTCGGGACGCAGCACCCGTTCCGTACCTCTACCACCTGCGTTTCCCCGGCAATGAGCTGCTGGGGGCATCGCCCGAGATGCTCGTACGCGTGCGCGAAGGCCGCGCCGAAACATTCCCCATCGCGGGCACGCGGCCCCTCACAGGCGATGAGGCCATCGACCGCGCCGCCGGCGAGGACCTTCAATCCGACCGCAAGGAGACCGCCGAGCACGCGATGCTTGTGGATCTTGCGCGCAACGACCTTTCGCGGGTGTGCGAGAAAGGCTCGGTGGTGGTCGAAGATTTCCAGAGCCTCCACCGCTTCCGTTCGGTGCAGCACCTGGTCAGCCATGTGGCCGGAGCACTCACCGGCGACGCATGGGACGCACTCGCGGCCGTCTTCCCGGCAGGAACCGTGAGCGGCGCACCCAAGATCCGCGCCATGGAGCACATCGACCGCATCGAAGGCGCAGGCAAGGCTCCGCGCGGCCCCTATGCCGGCGCCGTCGCCTACCATGCGTTCCATGGAGACTTTGACTCCGCCATCACCATCCGCAGCCTCAGCGCCCAAGACAGCGTGCTCACCGTCCAAGCCGGCGCCGGCATCACCATCCAGAGCGACCCGGACGCCGAAGAAGCCGAGACCCGCCACAAGGCCGGGACCATGCTCGATGTGCTGCGCCTCTTCCAGGAGGCCCCGTGATCCTCATCGTCGACAATTACGACTCCTTCACCCACAACCTCAGCCACCGCACCCCCGGCGAGGTGCGCGTGGTGCGCAATGATGCCGTGGACCGCGCGGCCATCGCCGCCATGGAGCCGGCCGGCATCATCCTGGGTCCCGGGCCCGGCCACCCGGCAAAGCCGCGCGACATCGGCGTGGGCGCCGAACTGTTGGAGCACCCGTTGGACGTCCCGATGCTGGGCGTCTGCTTGGGCATGCAAGCCATGGCCCTCCACGCGGGAGCCAAGATCATCGAAGCCCCCCGCATCGTCCACGGCGAAGCGACACGCGTCAAGCTGATGCCCCACCCCTTGTTCCAAGGCATCCGCGAGACGGATGTCGGCCGCTACCACAGCCTGGCGGTGGACAGTGCCCATCCGCCCAAGGATTGGCAGGTGCTGGCGGCCGCCGACGGCATGGTCATGGCCATGGCCCACCAAGCCAAGCCCTGGGTTGGCGTGCAATTTCACCCCGAGAGCATCCTGAGCCCGGACGGACAGAAGATGTTGGAGAATTTTTCAACGATGACGGAGAACCGATGAATCTTGAGGCATTGCTTGGCGGCACATCCATGTCGCAGCAAGAAGCGGAGGCCACGATGGATGCCATCCTCGGCGGGAGCATGGCACCCGAAGCGCTGGCAGGCTTCTTGGTGGCCATGCGCGCCAAGGGCGTCACAGCGGCCGAACTTGTGGGTTTTGCCAGCGCCATGCGCGAGCACAGCCTCCGCATCGAGACCGAAGGCATCATCCTGGACAACTGCGGCACGGGCGGCGCCACGAACAAGACCGTGAACGTCAGCACCGTCGCCGCCTTTGTCTTGGCTGCCGGAGGCGTCAGGGTGGCCAAGCACGGCAACCGCAGCATCACGCGGCCCAGCGGCTCCGCAGACCTGCTCGAATCCGGAGGCGCAAACTTGGATCTCCCGCCCGCACGCATCAAGCAGATCCTGGACGAGATGGGCATCGCGTTCCTGTTTGCGCCGGCATTTCATCCGGCGATGAAGCATGCGGGGCCCGTGCGGCAGGCCCTCGGAATCCCGACACTCTTCAACCTGCTGGGGCCGCTGACCAACCCCGCGGGCGCGAGCCACCAAGTCATCGGCGTGGGCAACCCGCAGCACGTGCGCGTCATCGCCGACGCGATCGGCGGCCTCGGGTGCGCGCGCGCACTTGTTTTCCACGGAGCCGGCTACGACGAGATCACACCCACGGGCCAAGCCCACGGATTTCTGGTCCAGGCCGGCAAAGATCCGGAGCCATGGTCATGGATGCCGCCCGTTGCGCCCTGCCAACCGCAGGACATCGCACCACTGGCCCGCGAGAAGGCGCTGCCCCGGATGCTGGGAGTCCTGGAAGGAGCTGAAGGCCCCATCGCGGACACCGTGGCCCTGAATGCCGCTGCCGGTTTCTGGATTGCCGGACGGGCCAGCAGCCCCGAGGAAGGCTTGACGCTGGCGCAAGAGATCCTGGCCAGTGGGGCCGGCAAGGACAAATGGGACACGTTCGTGGCCGCCACCAACGCATGAGCGACAAGGCCCCCGTCTTCCAAGAGCAAGAGTTCACCGTCCAAGAAGGCGTGCTTTACCGCATCTGCCGCACCGGCGCCATCTGGTCGAACAAGCTGTTCTTCAGCTGCCTGTTCCTTCTGGGCCTTTGGGTCTTGATCGCCTTTGCCGGCGGCACAGAAGCCTGCACGCAAGGAACGGGCAACGGAACGATGGAGGATGTCGCAGCCATCGAAGAGGGCACCTGCAGCCCCTTCCTGACCCCGACCTCCACCTACCTGGGTGCGATGGCGGTCTTCAGCTTCGTTGCCAGCATCGTGTTCGGCCTGCTGGGGCTCGTCGTGGGCAAGAACATCGTCCAGATGACCAAGGCCGACGACGAGGTCGGCGCTCCCCAGGACCCTGACAAGCCATGATCTCTCAGTTCGTGCGGGATGCAAAGAAGCGCGTTGCGGCTGGACAGTATGCCGTCGCAGACGACGCGTTGCGTGCGCACGGACGCCTGAGCGAGCACCTCCAGCTGGTCGGCGAAGTGAAGCCGCGCAGCCCCAGCGAGGGCCCCCTTCTGGCAGGGCAAGAAGCGTTGGCGGTCTACGCCCAGGAGCGCCCCGATGCGTTGAGCGTCCTCACGGACGCGGACCATTTTGATGGGAGCGTGGATCTGCTGCGGCAAGCCCACGCCGTCGGCGTGCCGACGCTGATGAAGGATTTCATCGTCGACGAACGTCAGATTGCGTGCGCGGCCCACGCGGGCGCCAGCGCAGTCTTGCTGATCGAGCGCATCATGGAGCCCGCGCAACGCGAAGCGCTCGTGTCCGCGGCGCACGGCCATGGCTTGGAAGTGCTTCTTGAGGTGTTCGACGACACCGACTGGATGACCGCCGAATCGAGCGCTGCCGACATCATCGGCGTCAACGCCCGCAACTTGGACACGCTGGACGTCAACCTGGACCATGCCCGTGCCCTGCTGCAAGCCATCGACCGCCCCTCACTGGCACTCAGCGGCATCCACACCATCCATGACGTGCGCGACGCCCAAGCGGCAGGGGCAAACGGGGCGCTCGTCGGCACAAGCATCCTGCGCAGCATCCACCCGCAATTGGCCCTGCGCTCATTGCGCCGCCCGTTGGCCAAGGTGTGCGGCCTCACGAATGTGGACGACGTCATCGCCGCGGGCAAGGCAGGAGCAGACTTGGCGGGCTTCGTTGTGGGCGCCCAAAGCCCACGGAGCATGACGGCCGCAGAAGCCGCCATCCTCGCCGACGAAGCGGCCAGCTGGGACATGGTGAGCGTGCTTGTCACGCCAAGCGCAACGGAGGGCCGCGCATGGCAAAAGAAGGCCGGCACCGATCTTCTGCAAGCCCCTGGCTCGGCCGACATCCAGGTGCTTTCCCCGGGCAGCCAAGCCGCTGGCGCATGCGTGGTGGACACACCCGGGCACGCAGGTGGGGGGACGGGCAAGACCCACGATTGGCGCACCACCGCCAAGACGATGGCGACATGCACGGACTTGCGCTTCATCGCCGGCGGACTGGCAAGCGACAACGCGAAGGATGCGATCCACGCATGCCGCGCCAGCGGCGCCGACGCATCCAGCCGGCTGGAAAGCCACCCCGGCCGGAAGGACCACGACAAGGTCCATGCATTCGTGGCGGCGGTGCGTGCCGCATGAAGTTTGGCGAGTTCGGCGGGCAGTGGGTGGCCGAGACGCTCATGCCCAGCTTGCAAGCGGTCACAGAGGCGTTCGAAGAGGCTTGGGCAGACCCGGCGTTCCGCGCTGAATTGAAGGACTGGTTCCAGCACTACGGTGGGCGGCCCACGCCGTTGACGAAGTGCCAGCGCTTCGCGCAGGACTTGCCAGGGGACATCTGGCTCAAGCGCGAAGACTTGGTCCATGGCGGGGCCCACAAATTCAACCACGTCATGGGCCAGGTGCTTCTGGCCAAGCGGATGGGGCGCACACGCGTGATCGCCGAAACGGGAGCGGGCCAGCATGGCGTGGCCACCGCGATGGCAGGCGCATGCCTCGGCATCCCGGTCGAGGTGTACATGGGGGCGCAGGACGTCGAGCGCCAAGCGCTCAACGTGTTTCGCATGGAGCTCTTTGGAGCCAAGGTTCATCCGGTTCCAAGCGGCAACGGCACCCTCAAGGATGCCGTCAACGAAGCGCTGCGGGCGTGGGCTGCCGACCCCGAGGCCTACTATTGCGTTGGCTCGGTGGTGGGCCCGCACCCGTACCCGTGGATGGTGCGAGAGCTGCAATCCGTCATCGGCCAAGAGCTTCGGGCGCAGTGCATGGAGCGCATCGGGGAATTGCCCCGTGCAGTTGTCGCGTGCGTCGGCGGTGGAAGCAACGCCATCGGCACCTTCTATCCGCTCCTCGATGACGCCATCGAGCTCGTCGGCGTTGAAGCGGGGGGCAAAGGCATTGACAGCGGCAAGCACAGTGCGACGCTCACCGCGGGCGAGCCGGGCATCCTGCACGGAGCACTGAGCATGCTCCTCCAAGATGGTGACGGCCAAGTCGTGGAGCCGCACAGCATCAGCGCGGGGCTTGACTACCCCGGTGTCGGACCCGAGCACAGCCATCTGGCCAAGCAGGGTCGCGTCCGCTACACGAGCGCCACAGACCAAGAGGCCCTTGACGCAGCCGTGCTGCTTTGCCGCACCGAAGGCATCCTGCCGGCCCTCGAATCGGCGCACGCATTGGCCGAAGCGCGGAAGATGGCCGCAGATGGCGGCCACATCGTGGTCACGTTGAGCGGCCGCGGCGACAAAGATGTCCACACGCTGAGGGACCTGCTTTGAAGCGGATCGAGGCCGCATTCTCGCGGGCCCGGAAGGAAGGCCGTGGCCTCCTGAGCGTCTATCTTTGCCACGGTTACCCGGATGCCTCGAATGCGTGGATGGACGCCGCATTGGCGCACGCAGACGGCATCGAGTTCGGGATTCCGTTTAGCGACCCCGCAGCCGATGGCCCCGTCATCCAGGAGGCAACCGCCGAGGCCCTCCGCAATGGCGCCACCGTCGAAGGCGCACTGGCGGCTGCGGCCAAGCTTGATTCCGAGAAATTCGTTGTCGCCATGACGTATGCCAACATTGCGTTCAAGCAGGGATGGCAACGCTTCGCGGCGGCGCTGGCGGCTGCGGGCGTGGACGGATTGATCTTGCCGGATGTGCCGCTTGAAGAATCCGGGCCCGTCCGGGAGGCGCTTGCGGCCCACGGCGTGGCGTGGATCCCTCTCGTCACGCCCACGACGAGCGCCGCGCGCATGGCGGCGATCGCCGAGACCTGCACCGGTTTCCTGTACGTGGTCTCGAGCGTGGGGATCACGGGCAGCGAAGCGGGGCCACTGCTGGAGGAAACCGTGGCGCGGGCCCGGCAAGCCACGGACAAGCCCATCCTCGTGGGCTTCGGCATCCGCAGCCGCGCGGACGTCGAGCGCGTGCTTGCGGCGGGTGCAGACGGCGCCATCGTGGGGAGCCACCTCGTCGCCTTGAGCGCCACATCCACTCCCGCTGCGCTCGCCCAAGAGGTCGCCCGGCTGGCAATGCCTAAGGGGCCGCAGGACGCTTGACGGCCGTGGAGCGGGGAGACAAGGCCACCATCCTGGAGGCTCTTGATGAGGCGCGCACGCGCACGCGCATGCTGGCGGACGCATTCACGGAGGAAGACCTGCTGGAGCCCGCAGCGGATTACCTGAGCCCTCCGTGCTGGGACCTGGGCCACATCGGCAACTTCGAGGAGCTGTGGCTGGTTCAGCGCCTCCTCGATGCACCCGAGCTTCGGGCAGGCTACAATGACATCTACGATGCGTTTCGCCACCCCCGCGCCGAGCGCCCGCAGCTGGAGCTTCTGGACCGCCAAGGCTGCCAGGAATACCAAGACGAAGTGCGGGCGCGGGTGGCGGCGATCCTGGCCAACACCGACACGGGCCCCGATGCGCCACGCCTGACGCGCGACGGTTTCGTCCATTGGATGCTCGTGCTGCACGAGCACCAGCACCAAGAGACCCTCTTGCAAAGCCTCGCCATGCGCGGACCCGCACGGACGTCCCTGCCGCCCCCGCGCGCCCTGCCCGAACCGGGCGCCCTGGATTCCCCCTGGGTGGACATCCCGGCCGGGACGTGCACCATGGGGCGCACCCAAGGACCCGGTGTGTACGACAACGAATCCCCCCCGTGCGCGGTCGAGGTCGAGCCGTTTGCCATGGCCCGCTACCCAGTGACGTGCGGCGAGTACCTCGCGTTCATCGAGGACGGGGGGTACACCAAGCCTGCGTTCTGGTCGCCGCGCGGCCAAGCGTGGCTTGAGGAGGGGCACCAGGCACCCTTGTACTGGTTCCGGCGCGACGGCCAGTGGTGGCGACGCGATCTGCGCGGAGAATCCACGATCCTCGAAGCGTACGACGAGATCCTTTGCCACGTGACGTATTGGGAAGCGGAGGCATACGCCAAGTGGCGCGATGCCCGGCTGCCGACGGAGGCGGAATGGGAGCACGCAGCGCGATTTGGTGGCCGGTGGAACCCGTGGGGCGATGCGCCAGCCACGCCCGAGATGGCCAACGTGGACCAGACGGCGTGGGGCCCAAGCCGCATCGGCGCGTATCCCGAAGGCCGCAGTGCCCTCGGCGTCGAGCACATGATCGGCGACGTGTGGGAATGGTGCAGCAGCGGCTTCGAGCCGTATCCTGGCTTCGAAGCATATCCGTACGACGCGTACTCGAAGGTGTTCTTCGGAGGCGACTACAAGATGCTGCGTGGGGGCGCGTGGTCCGCCCGGGCAGGCTGCGCCCACGCAACCTTCCGCAATTGGGACCACCCCTACCGGCGGCAGATCTTCAGCGGCATCCGGCTGGCCAAAGATGGGGCCTGAACCCGTGCCTTCTTGACCGGGAGGGCCCATCGCCTCCCGTGGAGACCGAGTCCTTCACCAGCCAAGGCGTCGTTGACGACACGCGACGGGGTCTTCTCGATTCACCGAAGTGGCTCTCTTCGCTCTATTTCTACGACGCGCGCGGCAGCGAGCTGTTCGAAGCGATCTGCGAAACGCCGGAGTACTACCCGACGCGCACCGAGAACACCATCCTCGAGAACCACATCGCAGGCATCCTCGATGCCATGGGGCAAGACATCACGCTGGCAGAGCTTGGCAGCGGAAGCAGCACGAAGACCCGCGTGGTTCTCAAGGCCCTCTTGCAGAGACAGGGCGTCGCGGAGTACTTGCCCTGCGACGTGTCTGCGGAATTCCTGGCCATGACGGCCAAGCAATTGAGCCAGGAGTTTCCCGGCCTTGAAGTCGAACCGATTGCGGCCGAGTACGGCGAAGCCCTCGTCCAGATCGGCCAGCACGAGGCCTCGCGCCGGCTCGTGCTGTTTCTTGGCAGCAGCATCGGAAACTTCGAACCCGATGAGCAAGCGGCGCTGCTGCGCACAGCGCACGACGCACTCCAACCCGGAGACGCCTTCCTGCTTGGCACAGACCTCGTCAAGGACCCAGCGACCTTGACGGCCGCCTACAACGATGCGTCGGGTGTGACGGCCATGTTCAACAAGAACATCTTGACGAATCTGTCAAGCCAGCTTGGCGGCGACGTAGACGTGGACGCATTTGCCCACGTGGCGATCTGGAACCCGGAGGAAGAGCGCATCGAGATGCACCTCGAAGCCCGGGAGGACACTGTGTTGTCCTTCCCCAAGGCGGATCTTGAGGTTCCGGTGGCGCGTGGCGAGCGCATCCACACGGAGAATTCCTACAAATTCACCCCCAACCGCGCAAGGCGCCTGGCAGAATCGGCAGGCTTCACCCTCGAACGCACGTGGACCGACGACAACGACTGGTTCGCGCTCCACCTCTTGCGCGTCTGATGTGCCGCCACGCTGCGGCCGTGGGGCCAAGCATCCGCCTCACGGAGCTGGTCTTCGACCTGCCCCATGGCCTCGAGCATCAAAGCTACGCGGCCAAGGAATTGCTCACAGGCTCCGTGTGCGCAGATGGCTTTGGCGTGGCATGGTACGATGCGGATACGCGCGCAGAGCCTGGCCGCTACGCAAGCGCGATGCCCGTGTGGAGCGACAAGAACCTTCGCTCCTTTGGGCCCATCGTGCATTCGAACCTTGTCATGGCCGCGGTGCGCAATGCGACCGTCGCCGGATCCAACATCGAAGCTAACTGCGCACCGTTTGTGTCTGGAAAGTATGCGTTTAGCCACAACGGATTCTTGCAGGACTTGCCGCGATGGACTGCGTGGCTCAAAGACCAGATTGACCCGCAGATCCACATCCATGGTGACACGGACAGCGCGTGGCTCTTTGCGATGATCTTGACGCGGGTGCAAAGCGATGATCTGCCGACGGCCGTGCAAAGCGTCGTGAAGGACGTCCTTGCCCACGGTGCTTCGGAGAATCTCGAAGCGCACCTGAATCTGCTCGTGGCAGATGGGCAGCGCCTTGTGGCCACGCGGGCGGGCACGGGAGCGCAAAACAGCTTGTACCACTTGGCCGACGGCGAGGAATTTCCGGGATGCCATGTCGTGGCAAGCGAGCCGCTCTACGAGGATGCGTGGACCACGGTGCAGGAAAGCACGATTGTGATCTTGCAGGCGGGCGCCCCGCCTGTGCGCCTCAACGTCTGATCAAAGCAGTGCGGTGATGGCGGCGGTGACGAGGAACCAGAGCAGCCATGCGACGACGCCGATGAGCGCGCCCTTGGTCCACTTCGTGCGGTAGAAGAACGCCGCAACGAGGCCCCACGCAAGGACCCCAAGGACCATGCCAAGCACACCGGGCAGCAGGCCCCAGACGAATGTGCCAAGAAGGGTGCCCAAGACGGCGGTCAGGATGGCGGCGAGGATGCTGCTGCGGTCCACGACGATGCGTCCCGCGAAGTAGACGAAGACGCTTGCCACCAGGACGGTGACAAGAGCGCTGACGGTCGCACCTTGGGCCGAGAAATGCCAGGGGTCCATGCGCGTCGAGCCGTGGCTCTGCGTGAAATGCTTGCCTTCCGGCTCGGCGACGCGTGTGGTCGGGGCAAGGAGGGTGGTCCGGATGTGGCCCTGGGCAAGGAGCGGGGTCAGGAGCGGGGTCAGGAGCGGGGCCAGGAGCGGGGCCAGGAGCGGGGTGAGGAGCGGGGGCAGGCCCTGGGGAATCGGAGCCCGCGGACACGCCTGGGCGCAGAGGATGCGCGCGTTACTGGCGCCGTGCCAGTTCAGCCAGCACGTCATCCATGGATGCGCCTCCTGCGCGCACGGCGATGGCCAGGTGGTAGAGCAGGTCTGCGGCCTCGTGCACCAGGCTGTCCTCACCGGGCTCGCCGCGCAGCACCCTTCCCAACTCTTGGGCTTCTTCTTCGACCTTCGACGCGGCGAAGGCGGCGTCGGCAAGAAGCGAATCCGTGTACCTCCCCGCGGGCGCCTCCTTGCGGGCGGCGGCCAGGGCATCCAGCAGAGCGACAGCGTGGGCGAGTGGTGCGTTGCCCCAGCAAGTGGCTGCGCCCGTGTGGCAAGCCGGTCCGGATTGGCGCACAATGGCAAGCACGGCGTCGGCGTCGCAATCTTGGTGCAGAGACACCAGCTCCTGGGTGTGGCCGCTGGTGGCTCCTTTCTTCCAGAGCTCCTGGCGGCTGCGGCTCCAATACGTCATGCGCCCTGTTTCAAGAGACAGGCGCAGCGCTTCTTCATTGGCCCACGCGAGCATGAGCACGCGACCTGTGGTCTCGTCTTGCGCCACCACGGGGATCAGCCCGTCCTGGAAGCGCAAGCCGGCAAGGGCTGCGGTTTCCAGCTTCATGGCGACACCGGACGGATTGGCAGTCCTGCGGCCTCGATGCGTGTCTTGACTTGGGCAACCGTCGTGTCGCCGTCATGGTAGATGCTTGCCGCAAGCGCCGCATCGGTGACCGCGAGGGCCTCGACGATGTGGTCGGCGTCGCCGCATCCGCCGCTGGCGACAACAGGGACGCTGACGGCTTCGCTGACAGCGCGGGTAAGCTCAAGATCAAAACCATCCCGCGTACCATCAGCATCCATGCTCGTAAGCAAGATCTCGCCGGCGCCAAGGCGGACGGCTTCCTTGCACCACTCCAGCGCATCACGTTGGGCATCGTTTCGCCCCCCATGGGTGAACACCGTCCATCCGTCGCCGGTGCGTTTGGCGTCCACGGCGACGACGACGCATTGGTTGCCAAAGCGCGTTGCGCAATCGTGGATGAGGGAAGGATTGTCAAGAGCCGCTGTGTTGATGGCGACCTTGTCTGCACCGGCGTGGAGCGCCGCGCGCATGTCTTGCGGGGTGCGGATTCCGCCTCCAACGGTGAGGGGCACGAAGAGTTGCTCGGCCGTCTTCTGGACCATCTCCAACGTGGTCGCGCGATCTTCGTGGCTTGCAGTGATGTCGAGGAACACCACTTCATCGGCGCCCTCTTGCTCGTACCGCTTGGCCAGCTCGACAGGGTCGCCGACGTCCCGGAGGTCCTGGAACTTGACGCCCTTGACAACGCGGCCTGCGGCGACATCGAGACACACCACGACGCGTTTGGCGAGAGTCATGAGGTCTCCAAGTTGACGGAGCCCTTCGTGCTCAGCAGCGCATCCCGCGGCTGGAGCGCTTGCTTGAGGCAGCGCCCGAGGGCTTTGAAGGCGGCTTCCGTTTCGTGGTGCGTGTCCCGGCCACGCCGGCGTTCAAGGTGCAGCGTCACGCGCGCTTCCATGGCGAAGGAGCGGAACCAATGGTCCCAGAGCGGAACGAGAAGGTCGCCGGCGTAGTAGGGGCGGTCGACGAGGTCGAGCGCGCATACCATCAGAACGTCGTCCATGGCGACGATGTCATAGGCCATCCGCGCGCAGGGAGCGTTGGCGTGGGCTTCCTTGAACGCCTGGCCGACCGCGATGGCCACATCCTCGACGAGGTGGTGATCGAGGTCTCCGGTAGCCTCCACCCTCAGCGTGAAGCCCGCGTACTTGGCAAGCGTCGTGAGCATGTGGTCAAGAAACGCATTTCCGGTGCTGGCTTCGCAGGTTCCGTCTCCTTGCAGCTCCAGCGCGACGTGGATGGTGGTTTCCTTGGTCTGGCGGCGCACGTGTGTCACGGACTCACCTCGTAGCGGCTCACCAAGTCCTTGATGTCGAACGCCTCCTTGTAAAGCGCCATGCCCAGAACGACACCATCGACGCCGGCGTCCTGCAGTTGCTTCAGATCTTCATCGGTGGTGATGCCTCCACTCACGATGAGCTCGTGGCCGCCAGCGGCAACCCGCAGATCCTTGACAATGCCGAGGTCGATGCCCTGCATGCGCCCTTCCTTCTCGATGTTCGTGTAGAGGAACCCTGCCACGTCGTGCGCGGCGGCCTCGGCCACCACATCCATCACGTCTTTGCCCGTGGTTTCCGTCCATCCCTCGGCGGCCACGTCGCGTCCGCGGGCGTCCACCGCCAGGATGACTTTGCCCGGAAAGAGGATCGTGAGCTCCTTGAGCCAGGCCGGATTCTTGATGGCCTGCGTGCCGACGATGACGCGCTTGACGCCAAGGTTGAGAAGCTGCTGGACATCCGTCATGCTGCGCACGCCGCCGCCGAATTGGACGGGCAGGCCGACGCCGAGGATTCCGGAAAGGAGGTGCCACTGCTTCTTGTCGCCAAAGGCCGCGTCCAGATCCACCACGTGCAGCCTCTTGGCCCCCGCGTTGAACCACTTCTGGGCTTGGCCGGTCGGGTTGCCTCCTTGGACGCCCACGTGGCCGGGGTCACCTCCGACGAGCTGGACGGTCTGACCTTTGCGGATGTCGATGGCGGGGTAGATGTTCATGCAGATTCCTCGAGGGATTGGACAGCGCGCCGCAGGAGCGTCTGCCCGACGGTGCTGGATTTCTCTGGGTGAAATTGGAATGCGAGCGTGTTGCCGGCACGTTCGATGGCGCTGAAGCGGCGCCCATATTCAGTGCTGGCGAGGGTGTGGGCGCCGGGGCGCACGCCGTAGCTGTGCACGTAGTACACATGGGCGCCATCGAGGCCGTCCACGAGCGGGTCGCAGTCCGCAGGAACGTCGATGGGGCTCCAGCCCATGTGCGGGATCTTCCAGTCGCCCGCAGGAAGCTTCTCGACGGCACCGGAGAGGAGATTGAGCCCATCCACGCCGGGCGCCTCTTCGCTTTCTTCGTACATGGCTTGCATGCCGATGCAGACGCCAAGGATCGGGGCGCCCGTGGCGTGCCGCATGAATAGCGCGTCCCGCGCGGGGTCCAGCGCATCCATCACGGCACCAAAGGCGCCGACGCCGGGAAGCACGGCCACGCTGGCCTCTTCGATAGCTTGAGGGTCGCTGCTGATCTGGACCGTCGCTCCCGCCGCCACGAGGGCTTTTCGCAGGCTGTGCAGATTGCCCACCCCGTAATCGAAGATGGTCCAGTTCATGCATCCTCCAGGGCCGCGTCAATGGCATCCAGGAGCGTTTCCATGTGCGGCCAGGGGCCAACGGTGAACCGGATGGTGCCTGGCAGATTGGCGAAGGTGCGCGCTAGGATGCCGCGGGCGCGCAGCGCGTCGCGAAGGATGACGGGGTCGATCGGTGCGCGTGTGAGCAAGAAGTTGGCGTGGCTGGGAGCCACCTGGAAGCCGCGTGCTTGCAGGGCGTCGGCAAGCTGGGCGCGCGATTCGGCCACGATGCGCACGCCTTGCTCGACCCAGTCTTGCTTGGCGAGGGCGGCCACGGCGATGGCTTCTGGAAGTACACCCACGTTGTATGGCGCCTTGACCACGCGCATGCAGTCCACGAGCTCCTTGTTGGCCACGAGATATCCAACGCGCAAGCCTGCGAGGCCGTAGGCCTTGCTGAAGGTGCGCAGGACCACCAAGTTGGGATGCTCTTCGACCTCGGACGCCATGGAAGGGCCGGCGTATTCGCCGTACGCTTCGTCCACGACCACGAGCGTGCCCGTGGCCAGAAGCTGGTCGAGGGAGGCGCGGTCGCAGGCCGTTCCTGTGGGATTGTTCGGGGTCGCCACGAGCCAAAGGTCCGCCTGCGTGCGAGCCATCGCGTCCCCATCGAAGCGCATGGCCGTGAAGCCACCGCGCATGGGGACGGTCAAGTGCTTGAGCCCGGCGAGGCGGGCGATGAACGGGTAGAGGCTGTAGCTTGGTTCGACGGTGGCCAGCGTGCCTCCCGGCTCGGTGAAGGTTTGCGTGAGGATCTGCAGAAGCTCATCACTTCCATTTCCACAAAGGACATTGTCGGCTGTGACGCCGTGGTGAGCGGCAAGCGCTTCGCGCAAGGCGTCGCTGTCCTTGGTCGGGTACTGGCTCAGATCCACATCTTCGAGATCGATCTCCAAGAGCGCGGGATTGGCGCCGCGCAAGTCGGTGTTCTGGTCGAGCCGCAGCGGGTCTCCTTCGAGGGGCGCCTGGTAGTAGGGTTTCAGATCCCGCAGGCTGGGGCGCATCCGTTCACGTGCGTTCATGAAAGCCTCCCCGTGACGGCGGCGGCGTGGCCGTGGAGCCCTTCTTCGGCTGCCAGGCGCGTGATGCTTGGCGCCACGTGGGCCAGGCCTTCGGGGGTCGCTTCCTGCCAGGTCATCCAGCGCCGGAAGTGGTCCACGCCAAGCCCGCCGTGCAGCCGCGCGTGCCCCATGGTTGGAAGCACGTGGTTGGTGCCCGAGCCGTAATCGCCGAGGCTGACGGGTGTGCTGCCGAGGAAGACGGACCCTGCGTTCGTGATGCGCGGCAGGACGTCGCGAGGATTGGCCACGGCCAGGGAGAGATGCTCAGGAGCATAGTCATTCGCGAACGCGATGGCGTCGTCGAGCGGAGCGACGAAGCATGCAGCATGCTGCAAGCTGGCGGCGACGATGGCCGCGCGCTCCATGCTTGGGACGAGAGCATCCAGGGCGGCGCAGACATCTTCGGCGGTCCCAGCATCGGTGGCCACGAGCACGACTTGGGCGTCGGGGTCATGTTCGGCCTGCGCTGCCAGGTCCAGCGCCACGTGGTGCGGGTTGGAGGTGCGGTCGGCGATCACCAAAAGCTCGCTTGGACCGGCGGGAAAGTCGGTGCGCAAACCTGCGACCTTCTGCTTGGCTGCCGTGACGTACGCATTTCCTGGACCCACGAGAACGGAGACGCGCGGCACGCGCGCCGTCCCGTGGCCGACCGCAGCGACGGCTTGTGCCCCGCCGGCGCGCAGAATGCGGTGGGCGCCGGCCTCGCGGGCAGCAAAGCACACCGCATCCGGCACGTGGCCGTCCTTGTCGGGGGGCGTGACGACGATGATGTCTGCGACCCCGGCGATGGCTGCGGGAGCCACGGTCATCAGCACGGTGCTGGGGTACGCCGCGCGTCCACCGGGGACGTAGCATGCGGCGCGTGGCAGGGGCACCGCGATGCGGCCAAGCGACAGGCCTGGCGCTGTCTCCATGACGTGGCCCTGGGCGGTGCTGGCTTCATGGAACGCGCGGATGCGACCCAGATTGTCCCGGATCGCTTCCTGCAGGTCGCTTGGCACCCTGGCGCATGCGGCGTTCCAGGCCTCCTGCGGCAACCACGGATCTTCCAGATCGCAGCCATCCAGCTTCTCGGTCCATTCGCGCAGGGCTGCATCTTTGCGGGTTTCCACATCGGCAAGGATCGCATCCACGGCTTCGTGCACGGCCGCCGGGACCGCTTTTTCGCGGTCGCAAAGCTCTCCCCATCGCGCCGACGTGAGGGCTTCGGGGCGCACTACTCCACCATCCGGTCGATCGGGACGACCAAGATGCCGCGGCCTCCCAGCTCGCGCAGCCTGTGGACGGCATCGTAGATGGCATCGTCGTCCACGACGACTTGAATGGCCACCAGATCTTCGTCACCGGCGACTTCGACGACCGTCGGCCCGGCCAAGCCGGGCAAGAATTCCCGGATCGCGGGAAGCGTGTCCCGGGGCACGTCGGCAAGAAGGTAGCGCTTGCCACGCGCGGCCAGGACACTTTGCAAGGCGAACGTGAGGCGCTCGGCTTCGTCGGCCGCGGCGCCGGAGAGTCCCGGGCGGGCGATCAGCCGGCACGTGGAGTTGAGGATGTCCTCGACTTCGCGCAAGTGGTTCATCCGCAAGGTGCTGCCGCTGCTGGTCAGATCCACAATGGCGTCTGCGGCGCCGAGCGTGGGGGTCACCTCGCAAGCACCGCTGACGGGCACGATCTTGACGTTGGTTCCGGCGGCGGCGAAGTGGCGCTTGGCGAGGTTCGGGAAGCTCGTTGCGACGCGGGTGCCATCGGGCAGGTCCGCTGCGCGTTTGGCGGGGTGGCTTTCCGGCACGGCGAGCACGAGCCGGCATCCGCCAAAGCGCAGGTCGAGCCGCTCCTCGACCTCGGCCTCGGATTCCTCGACGACGTCGTGGCCGGTGATGCCCATGTCGACCGTTCCGTTGGCGACAAAGCGCGGAATGTCGGCCGCGCGCAGGAATTGGATCATGAGGCGTCCACCCAAGGCGTGGGCAAAGAGGCGGCGCTCGCTGCTTCCTTCGAGGCGGATGCCTGCGCGCCGCAGGAGCGTGAGGGCATCGTCGCTTAGACGTCCTTTGTTGGGGATGGCAAGATTCAGCACGGGCTGCATGGGTTCCTCCGGCAAAGCCAGAATTGCAATGGCGTGCGCTCAGCCGTGATGCAGATGCATCGGCGAGACAAGCACAGTTGCCCGATGCGAGGCGGTCCTATTTGGGCCCTTGGGGCGGGGACGCGGCCGCATTGCGCGCATCTGTTCAATCCGCAGCAGTCACAGTCGCCCTGCGGCGTGGGCATACTCGGCGTTGAGGACGCTTTGGCCTGCGGCGCCGCGCACGGTGTTGTGCCCGAGCACGACCATCCGCACGCTTCGCCCTTCGACGCGCAACCGGCCAACGGTGACGCTCATGCCGCTTTCAGCATCCCGGTCGCGGCGCGGTTGCGGCCGGTCCGCTGCGTGGGCCACATGCACCGGCTGGCGCGGTGCGCTAGGAAGGTCCATGAGCGCGCGCGGCCCCGTGAAGCTTGTGAGCGCTTTTTCGACGGCATCGGGCGTGGCGTCGTTCTGAAGACGTGCGTGCACGCTGGCCAGGTGGCCCTCGCGCACGGGCACACGCGTCGCGGTGGCGTGCACCGTGAACGCCGCGGGGCCGTCGGCCGTGCCGAGGGTTTTCTGCGGCTCCGTTTCGAGCTTGTCCTCTTCGCCCGGGATGTACGGAAGCACATTGTCCACCACATCGAGAGCGCTGACGCCTGGATATCCTGCGCCGCTGAGGCCTTGCAGTGTCGTGACGTCCACGTGGCTCAGGCCAAACGTCCGTTCGAGCGGCGCGAGCGCCAGTGTGAGGATGATGCCGCTGCAGTTGCCGTTGGCCACGATCCATCCCTTCTTTCCGTCCACGAGCGCGAGGTGGTCGGGGTTGACCTCAGGGATCAGCAGCGGAACATCTGCGTCCATGCGGTGCGCGCTGGCGTTCGTGAAGACCTTGTGGCCACGCGATGCGAGGGCGGATTCGACGTCGCCGGCCACGTCGGACGGCAGGGCGCTGAAGACGACCGGAATCTGGTCTGGCCCCGGCAAGTCGTCGAGAGCGATCAGGGTCTGTTCCACCGGGATGGCTTCGTCCAGGACCCATGCGCACGCGTCGTTGTATGCCTTGCCGGCGTTGCGGTCGCTTGCCACGAGGGCAGCGATGCGGAACGTCGGGTGGTTGTGGAGGCGCTCGATGAAGCGTTGTCCCACCGCGCCGGTCGCGCCGAGGATGGCACAGTCGATCATGCCGGCACCTCCTGCAGGGCCTCGTGGACCCCACGCACCGCGGCAAGGCGCTCTTCTTGCCGCACGATGAAGTCAATGGCGATGTCGCTGCCGCCGAGGCTGATCATCTCGATGTTCACGCCTTGGTCGCCCACCGCGCGCAGGATGTTGGCGGCGCTTCCAGGCGTGTTGCCAAGTCCCTTGCCGACGACGCAGACCAAGCTTCGTCCGGGCAGGGTCTCGATGTCTTGCACCACGCCGCCGAGGATCGGCTCCAGGACACTGTGTGCTTGGTCCAGGTCATCTTCGTCAAGCAGCAGCGCGAAGCTTGCTTGGCTGGTGGCCATGTTGAGCACGTTGATGCCCGCCTCTGTGAGCGCGGCGAACACGCGGTGCGCCACGCCCGGGGTCACGGCCATGCCGGGGCCATTGAGGCGAAGGATTCCGAGGTCTGGCTTGCTGGCGATGCTGCGCACGCGTGCATTGACCATGGGGTTGGCGTGGATGATGCTTCCCTCTTCGTCGGGGCGCGACACGCACCGGATGTGGATGGGGATGCCCGCGGCTTCTGCAGGTTCGACGGCACGCGCGTGGAGCACTTGCGCGCCAAAATGGGCAAGCTCTGCAGCCTCATCGTAGCCAAGCTCGGGCACAAGCTGCGCATCCGCAACGGCATTCGGGTCTGCGGTGAGGAAACCTGCGACGTCTTTCCACAGCTCGATGCGGTCGG
>JBFKLD010000001.1:0-18453 GCA_041630755.1 Thermoplasmatota archaeon | reverse complement strand
TGCCCGTGCCGCGGCGTCGCTTGCTTGCCGCTTGAGGCGCATGAAATCGATGAGGGTGTTGTCCAGGTCGAAGAGGACCGCTTGCAGGCGCACGTCACTGGGCACGCCGGAGGCGCCTTAGCCGTTGCCAGGCCAGAAGCGGAAGCACCAGCGGCAGTGGAAACGGCGAATCGTGCACCTCCGGTCCCTGCGGCTCTTCCGGCAGCGTCGGCTCGGGGCGCGGGTCCTCCAAGCCGTTGAAGGATGCCTTGGTCATGCCATCATCCCAGTACCGGATCCAGCCGTCGGGAAGCTGCGGAAGCACGTGCAAGGACGCGCCGATGCGCACCACGGGAGCAAACTCCGGATCATGGGTCACGGTCACCCAGTCCGTCGTCTTTGCCTCCACGTGGGTGAGCGTGTAGAGTCCGCGCGGCATGTCCGGGGGCAGCAGGACACGGCACACGAACGCCCCGTCCAACGGCTCCGCGTCGGCCGCGCATCCGCGCGACCCGAAGGAGGACGTGCCGTTGGTGAACGTGAAGCGCACGGCCTCGACCGGGCCGTCGGGCCCCTGGGCGACGACGAAGGGAAGCACGTGCTTCGCGGCAGCCTCTGGGACGGCGGGCATGAGCGACCCCACCAGCGCCTCCCCGCTTTCTCCGGTGGTGCGAAGCACGGGGCCGATGACGGTGATGCGGGTGGCTGCCTGGGCGGCAGGCGTGCGCGCTTCGATGGGGTACGCCTTCTCGTTGCCAGAATCATCGCGCAGTGTGATGAGCTGCAGGTGATACGGCCCGAGGGGCACATCGGGCACACGGCCAGAGCAGGTCGTGTCCACCACGGGGCCATCGGGCAACCCGCACGCGGTGAGCGTGATGGTTTGGCCACCGAAGACTCCCTGAAGGGCCACGAGGGCGGAAGCCACGACCGTGTCGTTGGCCTCGACGCGCACGCGCGCCAAGTCTCCGACGCGCACAGGGCCATGCTCGACTTCGTACGCACGCAGCACGGGCGCGCCCACATCGGCAACGCCGCTGGAGACCTCGAAGGACAGCTGATGGTTGGCGTCGCTCACAAAGTCGCTTCCCCGAAACAGCTCGATGCTGTTGCCTGCCCCGTCCGTCAGCCGGATCCGCGCGACCGTGACATCCCCGAAGGGGTGCTTTTCGTCCACGACATAGACGCATTCCGCGCGATTGTCCTTGCCAGCGCACGTGGTCTTGCGCACCCCGTCTGGCGCGTCCCAATGGATGTCCACGCCCGCCAGCGGCGACCGGTCGTCCACGAGCACCTCGACGCGCACGGTGCCACCTTGGCCCGCGACGCGCTTGTTGAGCAGGATGGATTGGAGGACCGGGGGCTCCGTGTCGGGGTTGTCCGGACGCACCCGCATCGAGATCTGCAGGGCGCTCGACGCGTTGTAGTGCTCGCCTTCCTTGTATTCGGTCAGATAGGTGCTGTTGTCTTTGACCTCGAAGCTGGTCACGTTGAAGATGCCGGAGGCATCGCTCGGGAGTGTCCACCGGCAGATGGCATCCACCGACAGGGGCTCCTCGAAGGGCGTCCGCCGGTCGCACGCGGCCCGCACCGATTGTGCGCCGTTGCTGATGGTGGCGTGCAGCTCCAGGATGCCCTCCTCGTCCTCGACGAGCATCCGGCCCGTCACCAAGTCTCCGGGGCCATACAGCTCACGGCCAAATTGGAATTCCGTCATCGTGGACGGATGGTCGCCATGGTCCCCCGCACCGAGGGGCACCAGGAGCACCAGCATGACAAGCCACCTGCGCACAGGCAGCCACCCGCGGGGGGCCTTTTCGGGGTTTTGCTTCTGGAGAACGCAGCCCCGGAGGACCGGGCACGCCCCCTGGAGGCACACCCCCCACACCGGCACCGTTTTGAAGAACGGTTCCTCCCTCTGGACCGCGTCTTTTGCTATGACGGACAATTCTTCCAAAGGAGGCCTCTTCAAACGCGCCCGCCGCGACCCTCTCCGAGGGCACCCCATCGAGGACCCGCACGGGGTCTCGAAGGCCTTGACGACGGGCAATTTTGCCTCCACGGAGATGCACTTGCTCAGCCTCCAGGCGCTTCACCTGAAGGCCATGCGCCACGAAGGCATCACGACGCTGGCGCAGCTGCGGCGCAACATCAAGATCCTGCCCCACCAGATCAAGGCCGCCATCAAGGTCCTCAACCAATTGGGCGGACGCGCCATCCTGGCCGACGAAGTGGGTCTCGGAAAGACCATCGAAGCGGGCATCGTCATGAAGGAGCTCATCGGGCGCGGCAAGGCCCGCAATGTGCTCATCCTCACCCCCGCCGCCCTCGCGGGCCAATGGCAGGAAGAACTGTGGAACAAGTTCGGTGAACGCTTCATCAAGCACGACGACCCGGAGTTCAAGGGCTTCGGAGCCCACGAGAAAGTTGTCACGTCGATTGACACTGCCAAGACGGCCCAGCACTACCCCGACATCATCGCCCGGGACTGGGACTTGGTCATCATTGACGAAGCGCACTACCTAAAGAACAAGAAGACGCAGCGCTACAGCCTTGCCGACGACATCACCGCCCGCCATGCGTTGATGCTCACGGCGACCCCCATCCAGAACAATCTCATCGAGCTGTACAACCTCATCAATCTGATCAAGCCCGGCTTGCTGGGCACGATGCAGAACTTCGAGGAGGAGTACATCGGCGACAGCCAAGGCCGCGTCCTTCTGCACGCCAAGCGCCTGCAGCGATTGTTGGAGCAGGTGCTGATCCGCAATCGCCGCGCGGAGGCGACGGGCATCAAATTCCCCGAGCGCAAGGTGGAGACCCACCGCGTCAAAGCAAGCAAGGGCGAATACGAGCTTCACCAAGCCGTCAGCGGCTTCATCCGCAAGTACAAGCAGTTCTTCGAGAGCCACCTGGCTCTCATGATCTTGGAGCGCGAAGTGGCCAGCAGCGCACCCGCATTGGCCAAGACGCTTGACAACATGATGGAGAAGCAGGACGACCAAGACGTCCTGGACGCCATGGACGAGCTGAAGCACAAGGCGGAGTCCATCAAGCGCAATGCCAAGGTCAACTTGATCTTGGACGTGGCCACGAACACGAAGGACAAGATGATCGTGTTCACGCAGTTCCGTGAAACCCAGGAGCTGCTGAGCCGCCGCCTCAAGCAAGAAGGTGTTTCGAACGTCAAGTACCACGGCCAGCTTTCGGCCGGGCGGCGCAAGAAGGCCCTCGATGAGTTTCGCAACGAAGCCCAAGTGCTGGTGTGCACCGACTCGGGCAGTGAAGGGTTGAACTTGCAGTTCTGCCACATCCTGGTCAACTACGACCTGCCGTGGAACCCCATGCGCGTCGAGCAGCGCATCGGCCGTGTCCACCGCATCGGCCAGGATCGGGACAACGTCATCATCCTCAACCTCGCCGTGGCCGACACGATCGAGGATTACGTGCTGCAGGTGCTGTACGAGAAGATCCGCCTCTTCGAGGTCGCCATTGGTGAAATGGACCTGATCCTCAGCGAGATCACGGACCAAGGCGGCATCGAGAAGCGCATCATGGATGCCATCATGGGCACCGAGTCCGACGACGAAGTCAAGGACACGTTGGAGAAGGTGGAACGCGAAGTCCAGCGCAGCAAGGAAGCGGCGGACGAGATCAAGCAGCTGGATGCCAGTGTGTTCCAGCAATTCGACTTGAGCACCGCCAAGGACGACGTGGACATCGAGGACCGCGTGGACTTGGGCAAGGAAGTCATGGGCTTCCTCAACAACTTCGTCGCCGCCGCGGGCGCGGAGATGGAGCGCGAGAACGGCACCATCACGATGCGCATGCCGCGCAGCCTGTGGAAGAAGGTTGGCGGCGTGCACACATTCACCGAGGACCCTGCGGTCTTCGAGGAATCCGATGGCGAAGTCGAACTCCTGAGCCTTGGGGCGCCCTTCGTCCAGGACCTGATGCGCCACCTCGAGACCGAGGCGAGCGTCGGCCAGGCGCGCACGGCAGAAGTCGACGAGCCGGCCACCGTCCTGTATTACCGCTACTACCTCGAGACCATCCGCAGCGAGCAGGAAGCCTTCGTCACCGTCACCGTGAGCGACGCGGGCGACGTGCTGGATGTGGCAGAGGGCCTGCACCCCGTGCCGGATGCGGAGCCCGTGGAAGCCCACAACGCGCTTTCCCACGACCAATTCGAAGACGTGGCCAACAAGGCGCGCTTCGAGGTCGGCACGCTCATCGTGCCGGTTCTCCAGAAGGTCAAGGAAGAAGCGGCCGAAGACCTTCGCCGCAGCGAGAAGCGCCTCGAAGAGTACTACGAGCGTCAGAAGGAAGAGATCCGCGTCGGGGAAGCGAAGGTTCGCCGCCGCATGGGCGAGATCCGCAACCGCCTCTGGTTCACGGAGAACGGCATCCGCGAGCGCAAGCTTGAGCTGGAATACGAGAAGCTCGAGTCCCAGCTCCACGATGAGACCTTCAAGAACAACCGAAAGGTCGAGGAGTTGGACAAGGAGCTCAAAGAGCGCCTCGAGAAGGAGCGCGAGAAGAACGAGCCCCGCCTTGAGGTAGAGCTCGTGGGCGCCACGCGCTTGCTGCCGGCGGAAGCCGGCGTGCCGGTGGCGGCCGCCGAAGAAGCCGCCGCCCCCGCCTGATCGCCGTCAGGATGCGCAGAGGCCTGCTCCAAGGCGACCGTTCCGGTGGTTCACCAACCAGCCTTTAGTGCCCGACGGCCAAAAGAGACGTTGTGCCTCAACGTGCCTTGCTTGTCGAAGATGAAGCCATCCATGGGCGATTCTTGGAATACCTCTGCAGGGACCTCCAGATTGAGGTAGACTGGGCCTACAGCGTCGGCGCTGCCACCGCGAAGCTTGGCACACACTACGATGTGTTCCTGCTCGACCTTTGCTTGCCCGACAGCCACGGCGTCGAGACAGTCCAGACGATGCGCGCCGCATCCCCCGAAACGCCCATCATCGTCATCACCGGCCGCGACGACCCGGCCCTGCACGCGACGTGCATGGATGCCGGAGCCACGCGCGTCCTGCGCAAGGGAACACTGGATCCCCGGTCCCTCCGCCAGGCGATCGACGAGGCCATGGTGCTCCGTCGGCCGGCGCCTGTCCGTCCAACGGACAGCACGGCCTACCAGCAGCGCCTGATGAACATCATCAGTCACTGCGTGCGCACGCCGCTGACGCCGATTGCGATGCGTGTAGACCTGCTGCGTCGCCTTTGCCCGGATGGAGGATCGCACCTCGATGCGATCGATCGGCAGCTGCATCGCCTCGAAGGTGTCGCCCGCATGGTCGCCGAAGCGCAGCGGGCCCAGACCGTGGGCGTTCCCGTCAAGCGCATCGAGCTCGATGCCGGCGACCTCGTGTCCTCCATTGTGCAAGACATGGACACGAAGGGCGCCACCATCCTCACGGACACGGTCCCGGTGCGCGTCGAAGGCGACCCCGGACGCCTTTCCCAAGGCATCGAAGAGCTTCTTCGAAACGCCATCGAAGCCTCGCCACGCGGAGGTACCGTGCGCGTGCGGGTCCGAAAGCGCGCGGGAGCCGCCGTCATCGAAGTCGAGGACGAAGGCCCAGGCGTGGATCCGAGCCTGGTGCCGTACCTGTTCAAGCCCTTCGTGCACGCCTACACGAGCGCGCAGCCTGAGTCGAGCAAGATGGGGCTTGGCCTCCATTTTGCGCAAGCCGTCGCAGAGGCGCACTACGGCGCCGTGGAGCTTGTCCAGGCGAACCCGGCAATCTTCCGCGTGTCGCTGCCGGTTGCCTAAGCCAGCAGGGGCACGTCGAGACGGCTTTCGCCGGTGAACGTGACACTGTAGTTGGCAAACAGCGGCATCCACCAGGACGGGTCGTTCGCGCCAAGCTTCAGCACCAGCTTGTCGCCCGCGTCAATGTCGGCCTTCACCCAGTGGAACCGCAAGTCGAGGGTGCCGTTGTGCTCGTCAAGAACCGCATGCGCGGCGCGCGTCAGGGGTTGGCTGCGGCCGTCGGCCTCCACGAACAAGGTCCCGACCACTTGGTAGGGCGGGGTGGCGTTCTGCGCAAGGACGAGGCTGAGCGTCGGAGCCCCGATGAGCACGTTGGCTTCCTCCACGGGTGCGCTCGTGAAGAAGACAGCTTGCGGGTCCTGGGTGAACTGGGACGGCAAGGCGCTCGGGGGGCTTCCCGTCAGGTCTCCGATGACGGAGGGTTCGGTGAACGGGTTGCCCACGCCGCGCTGCTGGATGGTGAACGTCGCGTTGCTGTAGGCGGCATCCGTCAGGTCCGGTGCGCGCAATCCGAAGCTTCGCACCGTCGTAGCCGGGATGCGGTCGTATTCCACGTGACGGCCGCCGCGCGCATCGTCGGTGACGAGTGCCGGCCAATCCTCAACGCCGACGTTCTGGTCTTGCAAGAAGGCCCGGAACCAGTCCAAGGTCTTGCCCCAGCAGGCTTCATCGAATGTGCTGTGGCCGCCGGTGTAGATGTGGGACCGCACAAAGCCGCCCGCAGCATCCCATGCCAGATCGGATTGGGGAAACAGGCTTTCTTGCATGCCTTGGCAGATGAACAGCGGCTTGGCAGTGGCGGGCAGGTCCGGAAGCGTGTTGCGCGTGGCGATGGTGGCCTTGGCCTGTTCGAAGGAGTCGGGGTCTTGGGCGCGCGTGTACATGCTCTCGTACCACTCGGTGACCATCGGGTGGAGCTTGCCCCCGCTGCCGGCCGTGCCGACTGCGTAGAGTGCTTGCGCCCATTCGACCTTCGGCACGTCGCCGGGAATGACGCCTTCGACGAGGTCCACCCAGCCGTAGTGCGGAACGGCCGTGGTCACGTCGAGCTGCGTGAGGGCCATGTACGCGTGGGCGCCCCCGTAGGAGGTGCCGGTGACACCGACTTTGCCAGTGGTGCGGTAGTCGGCTTGCACTTGGTCAATGATCATCTCCAGGTCCTTCAATTCGGCGACGCCAGCAACCGTCACGCTGCCTTCGCTGCGGCCAAACCCGCGCGCGTCGTAGGCCACGGCCAAGAAGCCGGCATCGGCGAACATCTGGAGGAAGTCCACGCGCTCGTCGCCCATCGGCGCATGCAGCCATTGCTCCTTGGCAAAGCCCCAGCCGTGCACGAAGACGACGACCGGCCACGATGGCGCTTCGCCGTCCACGGCATCGGTCGAAAGCGGTTCGTACACGATGCCGGCGAGGCTGGTGTTGTCGAATCCTTGGAAGGTGCGGTCCCAGATGCGGGTGCCGCTGACTGTGGGAAGAGGCCCGGACTCGGGGTGCTCTTCCTCGTCAAAGACCGTCAGGCATCCGGCCAGCATTGGCACGAGAAGCAGGGCAACCACGAAGCGCATGCGGGCGCCAGGGGGAACCCAAACAAAGCCTCTGCGTCAGGACGAAACGGTCTCCATGCGTTCGGGGAACCGCAACCCGACGATCATGGCCGTGTCGAGCATGTGCCCTGCCTCGAGGTTGCGAAAGAGGAATGCTTCGACGACGGATGTGAAATGGTGGAGTGCGTCCAAGAATCTCTGGTAATCCATCTCGAGGGATTGGAACGAGGGGTGATCGAGGCTTTGCCGGAGTTCCAGAAGCGTGGTGACGACGGCTTTGCCCCGATGGAAGTCCTGGTGGATGGTCCGCACAACGTGCTTCATCTCGGGGGAGTAGTGCGCGAGTGTGAGCACGTACGAGTTCAGAAAGGAGCTGAAATCGCGGCGCGTCTCGAGAATGATGGATTCAGGAATCCGGTGAGGCACAGGCACGTCAAAGACTTACATTTAGTAAGTGTTTTTGGCCATTTCCTGCAATCAAGGCGCCCCCCAGGAGGCAACGCGCTCAAAGCAGCTTCAGCAGATCGCCCACCGCAGCGCGCACGTCCTTGCCCTCGTACAGGATGCGGTAGATCTCCGCCGTGAGCGGCAAGTCGATGCCCTCCTTCTTGGCCTGCTCGTGCACAAAGCGCGTCGCAGTCACGCCTTCTGCCACCTTGCCCCCCATGGCATCCAATGCATCTTCCATGGACAGCCCGCGGCCCAGCAGCTCGCCGACGCGCCGGTTGCGGCTGTGCTCGCTCATGCAGGTGGCGATCAGGTCCCCGAGGCCGCTCAGGCCCGTGAAGGTGTGCTTGCGGGCCCCATGGGCCACGCCAAAGCGGACCATCTCGTCCAAACCCAGCGTGATGACGGCACTGGCAGAATTGTCGCCGAAGCCGATTCCCTTCGTGACGCCAGCCGCGATGGCAGTGATGTTCTTGAGCACCCCGCCCAGCTCCACGCCAGGCAGGTCCTTGCGCGGGTAGGCCTTGAACCAGTCTGTAGTGAAGATGCGGCAGAGCAAGTTGAGCGCATCCTCGTTCTCCGACGCAATGACGGCAGCTGCGGGCATGCCACGCGCAATCTCTTCCGCGTGGTTGGGGCCCGACAATGTCGCCACCGGGTACCGTGGCCCAACGACGTCACGCACCACCTGGCTCATGCGCATGTACGTGTCATGCTCGATGCCCTTGGCCACGTTCAAGATCTTGGCATCCTTCTCCAGATGCGGCAAGAGCGCAGTGACCGTTTCGCGCACGGCTTGGCTGGGCACCGCCACCACCACAACTTCCGCGCCTTGGACAGCATCCTGGAGGTTGCTGGTGATCCAGATGTTGACCGGCAATTTGACCCCCGGGAGGTACTTGACGTTCTCCCGTTGGTTTGCCAGGACCTGCGCATATTCCGGGTTGCGGCACCATTGGCGCACCTCAAGTCCATTCTGGGCCAAGAGGGTCGAGAGGCATGTGCCAAAGCCGCCGCTGCCAACGACGGCGACGGCCACATCAGTCTGCCCCGGAATCACAGATGGACGACCGGTGATTGTCTTAAAAGCCAAGCCCAACGGTTTTCGTACGAACGCCCGTGGGCAGCATGATGCGCTTCGCGTTGTTCGCTGTGATCTGCCTCGCCTTGGCCGGCTGCCAAGCCCCCGTCCCGGGAACGGACCCCGGCACCCCGCCCGTCCCCTCGGAGGACGAAACCGAAGGGTGCGCCGCTTGGCTCGGAGCCGACGTTCCGCAGCCCAGGGTGACGTTCGAGACCAACAAGGGCACCATCGTGGCCGAGATCTGCCGCGATGCCGTCCCCGTCACCGCCAAGAACTTCATTGACCTCGTCTCGAGCGGCTACTACGACGGCACGAAGTTCCACCGCATCATCACCGACTTCATGATGCAAGGCGGCGACCCCAACTCCAAGGACGACGACCCCAGCGACGACGGCCGCGGCGGCCCCGGATACGCCATCGAGGATGAATTCCACCGCCTGCTGCGCCACGACCGCGCCGGCGTCTTGTCCATGGCCAACAGTGGCCCCAACTCGGGCGGAAGCCAATTCTTCATCACGTTCGCAGAAACGCCTTGGCTCGACGACAAGCACGCCGTCTTCGGCCACGTCGTGCGCGGCCTCTCGGTGCTGGACGCCGTCGAAGCCGTCGGATCGAGCAGCGGCACCCCGATGGACACGGTTGTCCTGAAGAGCGCCAAGGTGAGCGTGCCCGGCGAATTGCCGAAGGTCACCGAAGGCGTGTCCGTGTGGGCCCCCGTGGAATCCATCGGCGTCCAGATGGCGGACCAGACCGTGCACGCCCTGTTCGTCGTCGAGAACCTCTCGCCCTCGATGCAGACGGTGACCATCTCCGCAGACACGCCGGCACCGGCGGTCGCCTCGGTTGAGCAGGGCTACCAAACGTTCGACTTGCCCGCCCGCCAACGAGTCACCATCGTCCTCGAAGTGGACATGCCAAGCCGTGCCGGCGAGCGCACGGTCGCGATCACTGCCACCGGCGAAGGCGGCACCGGCAACGCCACGATCCACTTTGTGCGCGATGGCAGCGCCGGCCCGGCCACGGTCCAGGATGGCGACGAGGTCACCGCCAACTACGTGGGCCTCACGGTGGATGGGCGCGTGTTCGACACGAGCCGCCAGGACGTGGGCGACTACGCCGCCGCCAACGACCTCGGCTTTGGCGGCTTTGCGGGCCGCCCGAGCTACAGCACATTCCAGTTCACCGTCGGCGGCGGCGTCATCGCTGGATTCAGCGAACTGGCCCTGGGCACGCCCGAAGGCGGCGCCGATGCCGCCCGCATCCCCGCGAGCAAGGCCTACGGCGAGCGCGGCGGCCACGCCTTGGCGGGCCGGACGCTGCTGTTCCACCTCGACGTGCTCGAGATCACCCCGTAGGCCCGATTCTCCCCTTCCTCCCACCCCCGTTTCTCCTGATGGGGGCTTGCCGCTATCCCAATCGGCTTGGGTGCGCGCCACCGATAAGAACGCATGTTCCTCGTCGCGGGCGCGACCACCCCCATTGGGGCCCTCGTCGCGCGGGCGTTGATTGCCCGTGGCCGGCGCATCCGCGCCATCTTGGACGACCCGGCCCGCGCCGGCGACTTGTTCCACCCCTCGATCCAGCTTGTCAAGCCCGGTCCGGAAGCGTTTGAGGGGGTTGAAGCAGCCGCACTTGTGGGCACGGACCCCTCGTGGGCAAAGCACGCGCGCGCCGCTGGCGTGCGCCATGCCGTGGTGCTCGGACTGGCCGGCAACGGCGAGACGGCCTACGAGCAAGACACGCGCCGCTGCATCGCCGAGGTCGAGGTCGCCATCGAGTGCGTCACCATCGTGCGCACCATGCCGACCATGGACTTGCTCAAGCGCGCCGCATCCTCCGTGGCACAGGAGCACACCGTACGTTTCCCCCTAGGCGAGGGTGGCGTCGCGCTGGCCGACCCGCGCGACGTCGCAGACATGATCTGCGCCAGCCTGCTTGGCATGGGCGATCCGTGCGGAGAATACACCGTCACCGGCCCGGAGAACCTCCGCGGCCCGGAGATTGCGGCCACCCTGGGCCGGCTCCTGGAGACGCCGTTGGCGTACAAGGACGATGGGCAAAGCGACCAAGACGCCTGGGTGCGGGCGCTGGCCGCAGAGCCGAGGGGCACGACCATGGATGTGGAGTACGTGCTCGGACGCCCTGCGCGCAACCTCCAATCGTACCTGGCGGCCAGGCTGGACGCCTTCAAACCGCACTACGCCAGTGAGCCGCTGCCCGAGGCGCGGCAGGCCATGCAGGCCGAAGAGCCCGACTGGATCCAGGCAGAGCGCTGACGCTAGCCTTAGTGCAGGGGGCAGGATTCGAACCTGCGAACCACTAAGGACTGGCTCCTAAGGCCAGCGTCGTTGGCCGCTTGACTACCCCTGCAGGAAGAGTTAGTGGTGCTTCGCCCAGTTGTAGGAGCGGAGCTTCGCGGTTGCGCCAAAGCCACAGGAGGCGCAGCGCTTCTTCTGCATGTGGTACGCGTGCCGGCCGCAGCGGCGGCAACGGATGTGGGTGCGGCGGCCGCCGCGCCGGGAGGGCGTTCCCTTGCTCATTCGGGGCGGCCGACTTGGGTCCGTCTTATGAGTCTTGCGGGGCCTTGGGCAGCCGGAGGGTGAACGTGGTGCCCTTTCCGAGGCCGCGGGACGACGCCGTGACCTCACCATTGAGGTCGCGCGCAAGGCGCCGGCTGATGAACAATCCCAAGCCCGTGCCCGGCCGCGTGTCGTCCAGCTTCATGAAGGGAGTGAACAATTCGCCGATCTCCTCCTCGGTCATGCCGCGCCCGCTGTCTTCGACTTCGATGGCCACCCAGTCGCCTTCATCCTCGGCGCGCACGTAGACGGCCCCTTGGCGCGGCGTGTGCTTGAACGCGTTCGTGGTCAAGTTGTGCAGAATCTGCATGACGGTGTCCGCGTGGGCAAACGCTTGGACCGTCGGCTCGCACATGACGCTCCACGCCAGGGAGGCCTCGTTGGCCACCGGCACATACGTCATCCGAAGCTCGTCGAGAAGCGGAGCGATGTGCGTCATCACGGCGCGGGGCTTCTTCTTGTCCTCGAGGCGGGCCACGGCCAGCATGTTGGACGCGATGATGCTGAGACGCTCGACGTTGCGCTGCACGATCTCGGAGGCGGTCTGCTGCTTGTCGTTGAGCTCGCCGTAGGCGCCGCTGGAAAGCAGGTGCAAGTGCATCCGGATGGGCGTCAGTGGGGTGTTGAGCTCGTGGCTGGCAGTGTTGAGCATGCGCTGCCGGCTCTCGTCCAAGCGCTGGAGGGCCTGCAACCTCGCTTCCAGGCGCGCCGAGCGGTCCCGCGCGTGCCGCAGTTCCTCCACAGGGCGCAGATCCCGCAGCACCATCTGGATGCTGGGGGGCGTCGCGGACACCAGCTTTGCGTGCGCTTGCACGGGAATGGCCTTCCGGTCGACCACCAACGCGGTGGCGACCGTGTGCTCGCCGTGCCGCAGCGCCGCCTCAACCGGGTCATCGGCGCGCAGCGCGAGCCACTCGAACCAGGGAGAGCCCACGACGTCCGCCGGCGCGCTGCCCAGCAGCTTGCCCGCGGCATCGTTGGCGTAGCGGAGGGTGCCATCGGCATCGACCATGACGACCGCCTCGCGGAGTGCCCCCACGAGGTGCCCGATGTCGAGCCCAGCCGCCACAGCCACTTCGGGTTCCAACAGGCCATCTTACCGGCACCGCAAACTTAAGACCAGAGGGGTAGGGCTTTCGGCAGAGGCCCATTTCGCCCCTGCGTGGACCGGGTACGCCGCCGCACGCGGCTGAAAACGAAGCAGGCGCGCGCCTTGCGCGAAGAGATGGGCATGGACCTGTGGAGCGAAAGCGACGCCGTGGAGACCGCGGACGCTGGCGAATGGGGCCTCATCTTGGTCAACAACGAAGCCGTCGGCATCCGCGAGGGGGAAGGCCCTTGGTTCCTGACCGTGCGCGGCCTTCTGAAGTACCGGCCCGAAAGCGCCGCCGTCACGGTGGACATGGGAGCGGTCCGGTTCGTTCACAATGGCGCGGACGTCATGGCACCCGGCATCGTCGATGCGGACCCCGGCCTCCAAGAAGGTGACTGGTGCTGGATCCGCGACGAGAAGAACAAGCAGCCCCTGGCCGTGGGCAAATGCCTCGTGCCTGGCACGGCGATGGTGGGGGCCAAGGGCAAGGCCGTCCGGAGCATCCACCACATCGGCGACAAGCTCTGGGAGTGGAGCCAGTAGGCCCGAAACGGTCCCCCGGGGGCCCAGAAGGACCCGTTCGACCGGAAGGCAACCTTTTCAACGGAAGGCGCGCTCCGAAACGTTAGGGATGCACATGGGCCTGAAGAGTCTCTTCAACAAGCCCGCCCAGCCGACCGGCCGGAGCGGACGCACGGATTACATCGACCTCGAAGAATACGCCTCGGACAGCGAACTGTTCGACGCCACCGCCAGCATGATGGTGCGCGTGGCCGAGATCACACGGTACGAGGACCTGCGCGAGTACGCGAACTACGTCTACCAGGGCAACCTGCTCCTGCTGGACTTCAGCACGATCGCCCAGGATGAGATCATCCTGCGCCGCGTCACGAACGACCTCAAGAAGCTCGTGGCCGACATCAACGGTGACATCGCTGGCCTCGGCAAGACGATGCTCATCGTCGCCCCCACCGGCGTCAAGATCGACCGGAACAAGGCCCGCGGCGGCCAATAAATAAACAAGGGCCGCCTCCGCGGCTCTCGTGCCACGCACGCGCATTGACGACGCCATCTGCCCAGCCTGCGGTGCCAAGGGTCTGACGTTCAACGCTGAACAGATTGACCTGCCGTACCTCGGCAAAAGCCTGGAGACGATGCTGCGCTGTGAAGCGTGCGGTTACCGGCACACCGACTTCGTCCTCACCGACATGAAGGACCCCACGCGGGTCAGCTACCGGGTCACCGAAGCCGAAGACATGTCCGTGCGCGTTGTCCGCTCCTCGAGCGGCACCGTGCGCATCCCCGAATTGGGCATCGTCATCGAACCCGGCCTCACGTCGGAGGCGTTCATCTCGAACATCGAGGGCATCGTGGTGCGCATTGAACGCGTGCTGTCGCAGCTGCACAATGATGCAAGCAGCGACGACGAGCGCGCCAAGATCGAGGCCCTCCAGAACTTGTTTGCAGCCATGCGGGAAGGCAAGGCCGACCCCGTCACGATCGTGCTGGAAGACCCGTTTGGCAACAGCCACATCTTGGCCGACAAGGCCGTGAGCGAGCCGATTCCGGAAGAGGAGGCAAAGAAGCTCAAGGTCGGCATGACGCTCCTGGACCCCGACGGGGCCCTGGAGCGGTTCACCGAAGAAGAGTGACCTACGTGGTCTTCAGGACGCCAAGCGTCGGCTCGTAGACGAGGCCCTTGTCCATGAGGCGGTTGAGCGCCTCTTCGACATCCTCGTTCGTGCGCGGCGTCTCGCTGGCGGCCAGCGCGCGTTCCAGGATGTCATCCCAGCGCGCGCCACCGTCGCCTTCCAGGTCACCCACCAGGGCCAGCACGTCATCGTCGAACGGGTCGTCCTCTTGCTTGGTCTCCGCAGGCGGCGTCCAAGCAGGGGCTTCCGCCACCGGCTCCGCCTTGTCCGTCGTCACTTCGTGCACCGGGACGCTGCCGCCGGGCAGGATGCCTTCCAGTGCCTTGCGGACGCCTTGCCAGTAGCGGGCGCTGTCCAAGACGTAGGAATCCTTGGCGATCATGACGCCCTCTGCAGCCACGGCCGAGACGCCGGCAGCGAGCATGGATTCGATGGTGGCATCGTTGCGCGCCAAGTCCACGGCCTTGAGGCGGTCGGTGCTGCGGCGGGCCGTATCCAAGATCCATTGGTTGCGCGTGGGCTCATCCACGACGCTCACATGCTCCGCACGGATGCTCATGAACACAGTTCCGGGCTCCGGTTCGTAGGCGCGGGCCTTTCCGGTGACGGCCACAAAGCACGGCGGCTGCAGCTCCGTCAACGCCTGGGCGGCCTCGGGCTGGTATTGGCCGGCACTCACGGTGTACACGCCCGTCGGGTCGCTGATGCGGGCCCGGTAGAAGTCACCGCTTTCGCCCATGGGCTCCACCTCAGTGCACACGCCCACGACATGGACCCGGTTGGCCTTGGCCCCGGTCGGGGTCACCACGTAGCTGGGGTCCTTTTCGCCTTCGCCTTCGATGGTCTTGCGGCTGGCGTTGAATTCGTCCGCGAACATGCGGTACGCGGTCTCGCGCTGGAAGGCCATCTAGAACGCCTCCGGGGGCAGGTTGCCAAGCAATTCTTCCGCAGCCTTCTCCACGTCCTCGGAGAACGGCTCCAGGGACCGGACAAGGAAGCTCAGGCCAAAGTCATCGCTCAAGACATTTCCACGCGCCTTCCAGACCCGGCCCACGAGCTTGGCTTTGAGCTGGTCTTCGATGACGCCCGGATGGAACGCCGCCTGCACTTCGGCCAGGCACGCGTCAAGGTCCTTGCCGAGCAGGGCTTCCGTGATCTCGCGACCCGCGATGATGCTCACGGCCCCGGTGCCGTCGTCGAGGACGGCCTTGATGCGCAAGTCAGGACGGGCTCCGTCTGCCTTGGTGCCGCCGGGAACGACGCGATTGGTCTCCGGGTCGCGGAAGATCAGGCCGCTGCCTTCGCGCACTTCGAGGAGCGTGGCGACGACGGCGACGTCGTTTCCGCCACCGCGGACGATGATCTCGCCGAGGGTGGTCAGCGCGGCTTGGTCGAGCGCGTTGGCATCCGGCAGGTCCGCTTCGGCCTTGGTGACGTTGGCGTCTTCGTCGAAATTGAGCTGCGGGGTGCCGCGGTAGCTTCGCACGTAGCCACCTTCGATGGTGACCACACTGTCGGCCACAATGTTGTGGTCGTGCCAGCTGGTGAATTCGATCTTGCCGGAGGTGTCGGCCACGGTTCCGCCCCAGATGGTCTTGGGCGTGCCTTGGACAGTCACTTCGCGGCTGCTGACATCCAGGATGCGTCCGGTCACGCGCAGACCGCGCATGCCTTCGGTGATCTCGCCGATCTGGATGTCCTTGAAGTTGGTGGGCACCTTGCCGACGGCGTCGTCAGGCAGCTTCTCGACGCGGGCGCGGTCGCCGAAGTTGATCTGGACTTCGCCGCGGAATTCCTTCGTGTAGGCGGATTGGATCTCGACGCAATCGCCCTTTTCGATGCCGTCGAGGGGGCGCCAGCTGGTGTACGCGGCGGTGCCGGTTTCGTCACCGAGCATGCCCCAGACGATCTCCTTGTCCTGGCCGCGGGCTTGCACGATCTTGGTGTTGCGCGTCAGGACGCGGGCCTTGAGGTCCACGGCCGGCAGGTTGCCGGTCAATTCCGCGAGCGTCACCTTCGCACCTTGGGCTGGGGCCGTGGGGGCCATGCCGCCAGGCGCTTCGTAGTGGCGCAGGATGGTCTTGATCGCTTGTTCGGCGGGGACGCCGTATTCCAAGTACGTGGTCAGTTCTTGTTCGAGCTTCTCGGGCGTGACCTCCGCACCGAGTTTGGGTCCAAGCGCCCTTTTGAGTGTCTCCATGTGGGGCGCGATGTCGGTTGTTTGCATGCGGTTCTCTCCGCGGCATGTGCCGCTGACCGGACAGGGCAGGCGGAGGGTTTAGCCTCCATGGCACAGGCGCCGGTGTGTCCTATGGAGCTTATGGAAGTGAAGGCACGCGCGAAGGGGTGAGTGGAAGTGCAGGGCGCCGTGGTGGTGAGCCATGATCCGGTGAGCCAAGTGGACCGGCGCCCTGCGAGCAATCCCTCTTGGGGTGCCGGAGGTATATGAGGCGCCGCGATGGCGGTGAGAAGTGGGACGCCCAGTTCTCAGGGGTATCGAAACCGGGCCGCATGCGGCCACGGGACGCGGCGCGCATCGGAAGCAACCCTCCAGGGCGCGACGCGCAAATGGGTAGGAGAAAAGGGTGGGAAGAGAAGGAACAGGGGGTGCGTCAGCGGCGCGTCACGAACGCAAGCGCCAGGAGGGCACCCACGATGCCAAAGCCGGGCGTACCCTGGCTCGGCGCCGGCTCGGCGGGAGCAGCCACTTGGGGATCCGTGATCCCTTGCTCTTCGCCTTCCTGCACGGCCACGGCGTCGTTGGCATAGACCAGGACGGACGCGGCGTCGCCCGTGGGAGAATCGACGAAGCGATACTCGCCCGCCAGATCCAGCTGGAACGGCGCACTGTCGACCAGGTCGAAGCTTGCCACGTCCCAGCTGAGGCCGATGCCTTCCAGCGTGAGTGTGTGGTCCACATCGTCGGCGTTGAAGACGGAGATCTGGATCCAGTCGCCTTGCGTGCCGTTCCACGACGCGTCGGGGTCGCCGCCGCCGCTGATGCCGGTTTCATCGATGTCCACGACCCAGAGGCAGGGCTCGGCTTGGGTGCAGCCCTCTTGGGCTGCCACGCCGGGCACCAGGCTCAGGGCCGCGAGGGCCACGATCCAGCGCACGCTTACGCTCCAGAGCCGTCCGGGTCGCCGGAGCCGTCGCCGGAACCATCGCCCGAGCCATCGCCCGAGCCATCACCGGAACCATCGCCCGAGCCGTCACCCGAACCATCGCCGGAACCATCGCCCGAGCCATCGCCCGAGCCGTCACCCGAACCATCGCCGGAACCGTCACCCGAGCCATCGCCCGAGCCATCACCGTCGGCGGTCTGGTTGCCGCTTGCCGTCTGGTTGCCGCTGGCAGTCTCGTTGCCGCTGGCCGTGCTGTTGTCCGGGCTGTCGTCGGTGCTGTTGTCAGGGTTGCCGGCCGCCGTTTCGTTGCCGGCGCCCTCATCGGATCCACTGTCGGGCGCATCATCCGCGTCGTCCGGGCAGGCACCCATCGCGTCACCATGCTGATGGTGGGCGCGGGCAGCCTTGGCCGGCAGCAGCAGGGTCTTCTGGTCGCCTTCGTCGCTGACGTGGCACACAAGGACGCGCTCATGCTTGTCCATGTGGTCCTTGACCTTCTCCCAGCGCTCCTTGAGCCGCTCCAGCTTCTGCAGGAGCTTCTCGATCTTCTCCAGCATCTTGTCTTGCGCATCCTGGATGCGTTCGATCTTCTTCTCCAGGGCCGCCGTCTCGTTCTCGGTGAGGTTGCCCTCATCCAGGCGGTCCTGGATGCGCATCTCCTTCATCTCAAGCTTCACGATGCGGTGCTCAAGGGCATCCACGGCGTGGACGATGGAGTTGGCCGCACGGCGCGCCTTGAAGGCCGCCTCGTGCGCCTTGGCCGCCTTCTTGCAGCGGTCGTCGTCGGATTCTTCACAGTAGTCGTGCGCCGCCTGCAGCTTCTGGCAGCGCGTGTTGTTGGGGTGCTCGCGGCAGTACTCGCGCACATCCTGCTTGCGGTCCTCGTACTTTTCGTCGGCGCGCTCGCGTGCTTCGGCACGGCGCTCCTGGGCCTTCTCGCGGCGTTCCTCGGCCTTCTCGCGGCGTTCTTGGGCCTTGTCGTGGCGGTCGGGATCCTCGGTTTCGTTTTGTTCCGCCATTGCGGGCATTGCGACGGCGCCAAGCAGGAGCAGGCCAGCCGTCATCAGTGTCATCCATTTTCGATTCATGATTCCTCCAGGGACAAACCAAGATGCGCCGCAGAAGCATATAAGCCACCTCGGACACCGTTCGAACAATCATCGGCCCGCGC